>DASXRW010000501.1:0-5602 GCA_036506355.1 Burkholderiales bacterium | reverse complement strand
GAGGTCATCGACCTCGCGACGCTCAAGCCCATCGATTTCGACACGGTGCTCGCCTCGGTGAAGAAGACCGGGCGCTGCGTGGTGATCACCGAGGCGCCGCGCACCTGCAGCCTGGCATCGGAAATCTCCGCCAATGTCTCTGAGCAGGCGCTCTTGTCCCTCTTAGCTCCCGTCGAGCGCGTCACCGCGTTTGATTGCGTGACGCCGATGTTCCGCCTGGAAGAGAAATACATGCCCGACGCGGCGCGCATCGCCGCCGCCGCGCGCAAGGTGATGGAATACCAGTAATGCGGGTCTTCAACCTGCCCGACCTGGGCGAGGGGTTGCAGGAAGCCGAGATCGTCGAGTGGCACGTCAAGCCCGGCGATGCGCTCGAGTCCGACCAGGCGATGGTCGCGGTCGAGACCGACAAGGCGATCGTCGAGGTGCCCGCGCCTTACGCCGGCAAGGTGGAGAAGCTCTTCGGCGAGCCGGGCACCAAGATCCACGTCGGCGCGCCGCTCATCGGCTTCGAAGGCGCGGTCAAGGACACCGGCACCATCGTCGGCGACCTCGCGACGAAAAGCGAAGTCAAGGCAACGCCCGCCGTGCGCGCGCTCGCGCGCAGCCTGAACGTCGACCTCACCACCGTGCGCCCGACCGGGCCCGGCGGCACCGCGACGACCGAGGATGTGAAGCAAGCCGCCCGCGGCGCCTTGCCGGCTCCGCAAAAGGCGCAAAAGGGCATGCGCGCCTCGATGGCGCGCAACATGGCGCTCGCCCACCAGGAAGTCGCCGCGGTCACGGTGATCGACGACGCCGACGTCGAGCACTGGGCGAAAGGAACATCCGCCCTCGCACGCCTTGCGCGCGCGATCATCGCTGCTGCCCGCGCCGAGCCGGGGCTCAACGCCTGGTACGACGCCAAGTCCGACGCGCGCACCGTACGGGAGGAAGTGGACCTCGGCGTCGCGGTCGATCTGCCCGATGGCCTGCTGGTCCCGGTGCTTCGCAATGCGCACAAGCTGTCCAGCGATGAGCTCACCACGCGGCTGGACGAGCTGGTGAACAAAGCACGCGAGCGCGCGCTGTCACCCGAGATGCTGCGCGGGGCGACCATCACGCTGTCGAACTTCGGCGCGATCGGCGGCCGTTATGCCTCGCCGCTCGTCGTGCCGCCGATGGTGGCGATCCTGGGCGCGGGGCGGATCGAACGGCGTGCAGTAGTAACTAAGGAGGGAGAAATCGCGGCGCACCGCGTGCTGCCGCTGTCGCTCACCTTCGATCATCGCGCCGCCACCGGCGGCGAGGCCGCGCGTTTTCTCAACGCGGTGAAGGCGGACCTGCAGGGTTAAGCCGCAGGTCTTCTTCCAGCGGCGGCGCCGGGAAGTGGAAGCGCACCGGCCCGTCGGGCAGCGCGTTCACGAACTGGCGCAGATAGGCGCTCGACGAGGACTTGATCTCCTGCGGCGTGCCCTTGCCGATCACCACGCCGTCCGAGATGACATACGCGTAATCCGCCACCACCAGCGCTTCCTTCACGTCGTAGGTGACGACGACCGAAGTCAGGTCGAGCGCCTGGTTCAGGTCCTGGATGAGATGGCAGACGTGGTTGAGCGAGATCGGGTCGAGGCCGGCGAAGGGCTCGTCGTACATCATGAGCTTCGGATCGGTGGCAATCGCCCGCGCGAGCGCGACGCGCCGGGTCATGCCGCCCGAGAGGTCGTTCGGCATCATGTCGCGCGCCCCGCGCAGGCCGACGGCGTGCAGCTTCATCAGCACCATCTTGCGCACCAGCTCTTCGGGCACGTCGAAGTTCTCGCGGATCGGGAACGCGATGTTGTCGAGCACGTTGAGGTCGGTAAAGAGGCCCGCGTTCTGGAACATCATGCCGATCTCGAGCCGCAGCCGGTAAAGGTCTTCCGACGAGAGCTGATGCACGTCGCTGCCCGCGACCTTGACGCTGCCTTTGGAGGGCCGCAGCTGCCCGCCGATCAGCTTGAGCAGCGTCGACTTGCCCGAGCCGCTCGCGCCGAGGATCGCCACCACCTTGCCGCGCGGGATGCGCAGCGACAGGCCGCGGAAGATCTCGAGATCGCCGTAGGAAAAATAGAGGTCCGAGATCTCGATCGCGCTGTCCATGGCGCAGAATTCTAACCGTGGACACGCACCCTTACTCGCGCCTCACGCCCGACCTGGTGCTCGACGGCGTCGCCGCGGCCGGCCTGCGTCCCGATGGACGGCTCTTGAGCCTCAACAGCTACGAGAACCGCGTCTACCAGGTCTGGCTCGAGGACGGGACAGTGGTGGTCGCGAAGTTCTACCGTCCCGGCCGCTGGAGCAACGCGCAGATCGACGAGGAGCACGCTTTCGCGCGCGAGCTCGCCGAGCGCGAGATCCCCGTCGTCGCGCCCACGCATTCGCTGCACTTCGCCGACTTCCGCATCGCGATCTATCCGCGCCGCGGCGGGCGCACGCCCGAGCTCGGCGACGAAAGCACGCTCGAATGGATCGGGCGCTTCATCGGGCGCATCCATGCCGTCGGTGCCGTGCGCCGGTTCAAGGCGCGCGAAGCGCTGACGCCCAAGACCTTCGGCCACGAGCCGCGCGCATTCCTGCTCGGGAGCAACTTCGTCCCCACCGACCTGGCCCCGGCCTGGAAGGCGGTCACTGAACAGGCCTTGGCAGGAATAGATAGATCGTTCGCAACGGCGGGCGATGTGCCCGCCATCCGCCTGCACGGGGACTGCCACGTCGGCAACATCCTGTGGACCGATGACGGCCCGCACTTCGTCGACCTCGACGACGCGCGCATGGGACCGCGCATGCAGGACCTATGGATGCTGCTCTCCGGCGATCGCGCCGCCATGGGCCGCCAGCTGCACCACGTGCTCGCGGGCTACGAGGAGTTCGCCGAGTTCGAGCGGCGCGAGCTCTATCTGCTGGAACCGCTGCGCACACTGCGCCTGATCCACTACTCGGCGTGGATCGCGCGGCGCTGGGACGATCCGGCGTTCCCGGCGGCGTTTCCCTGGTTCAATACGCAGCGCTACTGGCAGGACCGGATACTGGAGCTGCGCGAGCAGATCGCGCTGATGGAAGAGGAGCCGCTGGCGCCGTAGCCCTCGCGCGCGAAAGGAAGCTGTGGATCTGCGCCACCACGGCGGCGCCTTCGCCGATCGCGCCGCCGACGCGCTTGACCGAGCCGGCGCGCACGTCGCCGATCGCGAACACGCCCGGGACGTTGGTCTGCAGGGGAAGCGCAGCGTCATGCGCCGTCGTCACGAAGCCTTTGTCGTCGACGGCGACATCGCAATCCTTGAGCCACTCGGTGCTCGGGTCTGCGCCGAGGAACATGAACACGTGGCGGATCGCGCGCGTCTCCTTCCGCCGCGAGTCGCGGTTGCGCCAGGTCACGGAGTCGACACCGGACTGGCGCGAGCCGGTCAGGCCGACGATCTCGGTGCGCGTCAAGAGCTCGATGTTCGGCGTCGCCGCGATGCGATCGATCAGGTATTGCGACATGCTCGCCGCGAGGCCCGTGCCGCGCACCAGCATCCACAGCTTCGCGGCGTGCGCGGAAAGAAATACCGCGGCCTGCCCCGCGGAGTTGCCGCCGCCGACCAGCACGACCTCCTCGCCGGCGCACATCCTCGCTTCGATCGGCGAAGCCCAGTACCAGACGCCGCGCCCTTCCATTGCCTTGAGATTGGTGCAGTCGGGACGGCGGTAGCGCGCGCCGGTGGCGATCACGACGCTGCGGGCACGCACCGCGCGCCCGTCGGCGAGCTGCAGCAGCATCGGCTCGCCCTCGCCCGAGCGCTCGCAATCGAGGCGCAAGAGCTCCATGGGAATCAGCATCCGCGCGCCGAATTTCTGCGCCTGCGTATAGGCGCGCCCGGCGAGCGCCTGGCCGGAGATGCCGGTCGGAAAGCCGAGATAGTTCTCGATGCGCGCGCTCGCGCCGGCCTGCCCGCCGAAGGCGCGCGCGTCGACCACCAGCACCGAGAGTCCCTCCGACCCCGCATACACCGCGGCGGCGAGCCCCGCGGGCCCGGCCCCGGCGATGGCCACGTCGTACACGGCATCGGGGTCGCCTGCGTCCAGCATGCCGATGCAGCGCGCCAACTCGCTTTCGCTGGGATTGCGCAGCACCGAGCCGTCCGGACAAACCGCGAGCGGCAGCTGATCGGGCTCGGGTGCGTAGCGCTCGATGAACGAGCGCGCATCGGCGTCGTTTGCCGGATCGAGCAGGAGATGGGGAATGCCGTTGCGGCTGAGGAAGCTGCGCAGCCGGGCGACGTCGGCAGATGACTCGGCGCCGATCAGGACCGGCCCGCCCGCGCCGGTCTCGATGAGCGCGACGCGGCGCAGGATCATCGCGCGCATGATCTTCTCGCCCAGGCCGGCCTCGGCGATGAGCAGCGCATGCAACTGCTCGGTATCGATCTCGACCGTCTCGGTATCGCCGAGCGCGACGCCGTCGACGAAGGAGGGCTTGCCCGCGAGCTGGCTCAGTTCCCCGGAGAACGAGCCCGGGCCGTGATCGACCACCACGATATCGTGCCCGTGCCCATCGCGGCCGGTGATCCGTAGCGCTCCCGAGAGCACCAGCAGGACGCCGCGGCCGGATCTTCCGGTCTCGAAGACGCGCTCGCCGTCGGCGAAGCGCCGCGGCGTGCCGAAGCGGCGCATGTGCGCGATCTCGTCGGCGGCGAGCACCGGGAACATCTGCGCGCGCCGAGCGTCGCGCGTCGGGGACGCGGGCTCGTTCATCGGAATTCTATTTAGCCGATGTACTTCTTCACCACGTCGCCGGGCCGTGCGTGCGCCTGCGCCGGATCGTTGCCGAACTCGCGCAGCGCGCGGCGCTGGCGCAGGAGGTCCCAGCACTGATCGAGCTCGAGCTGAAGCTGCGCGAGTCGCTTGCTTTCCTCCGGTGCGAGCTCGCCGCGCTCGAAAAGCCGGTGCTCTTCACCGACCAAACTCTTGATGTGCGCAAGTACGGATGCATCCTTGTCAGGCAGGGCCATGGGGTAGCTCCTCGGGGTCGATGCAAAACATAGGACGATTGCGGCGCAAGAGCAAGACAACCGGCATCAGCACGCGTGCGCTCAGAAAGAGCGCCCGTCGATCGCCTCGACCTCGAGCCCGCAGTGGCAGGTTCCGATCGTCAGCGCGCGAGCGGCTTGCGGAAGAACACCACGCGCTCGGTTTCCTCGAACCCGAGCGCGCGATGCACGGCGTGGCTCAGCGGGTTCTCTAGCAGCGCGTCGGAGGCAAGCTCGCAGCAGCCGCATTCGCGTGCCCAGCGGCACACCGCGTCGACGAGCGACGCCGCGACTCCTTGGCGCCGCGCCTCTGGCAGCACATAAATACCTTCCAGAAACGCCACCGGTGTGGACGTGGCGCCGTTCACGTAATCGGTTCGCATGGCGGCTTCGGCAAGCCCTATGGGCTTTCCCCAGTCCGAATAGGCGACGAAATCAGCGAAGCGCTGCGGAATGGCGACGTGTTCGGCCATTTCCAGCAGTTGCTGCTCTGGCGGGCAGTCGGTCCACAGGGCTTGGCGCAGCTCGAGCCATCCTAGCTGCTCCACCGACGTGCAGCGCTCGATCATCAC
>DASXRW010000500.1:0-4144 GCA_036506355.1 Burkholderiales bacterium | reverse complement strand
CTGGGTGCGCTCAGCGCCTACGAGTTCCAGCTCTTCATCGCCGCGCAGGCGCTGGTCGTGCTCGCCGTCATCGGGCTGTCGCTCGCCTACCTGCGTCATCACAACCGGTGGCTGCTCGGCGCGGCGCTGGTCAGCGGCGCGGCATTTTTTGGCGGGCTGTACGTGCTCGCCTCGGAGTGGCTCGCCTACCTCGGATTGGCGGGCCTCGTCGCCGCAAGCCTGCCGGAGTTCTGGATACGCACGCGCAACCTCTGGAGACCTGCATGGAACAAAAAGTGAAGGCTTCGCCACGCATCGCGCCGCTGCCGGCCGAGCACACGCCGGAGCTGAAAGACGCGTTCGAGGCGATGCGGAAGAACCTCGGCTTCGTGCCGAACAGCATGCTGATCCTCCAGCGCAAGCCGAAGATCGCCCGTGCGCTCGCGCAGCTCACGGCCTCCATCTGGGAGCCGGGCGGCGAGGTCGACCGCGGCTTCAAGCGGCTCGTCGCACACGTCGCGAGCCGCACGGCCGGCTGCCGCTACTGCATGGCGCACACCGCCGGCGGCGCGCTGCACTTCGGCGTCGAGGAGCAGAAACTCGCCGCCGTGTGGGACTTCCGTTCCAGCCCGCTCTTCAGCGAATCCGAGCGCGTCGCGCTCGACTTCACCATCGCCGCCGCTTCGGTGCCGAACGGGGTCACCGACGAGATGTTCGTCGCGCTGCGCAAGCACTGGAGAGAGAACCAGATCGTGGAGATCATCGCGGTGATCGCGACCTTCGGCTTCCTGAACCGCTGGAACGACACCATGGGCACGCCGCTGGAGGAGGAACCCACGGCGGTAGGCGAGCGGTTCCTCGCGCCGCACGGATGGAGCGCGGGCAAGCATGCTCGCTCCGGGTAGGAGCTGCCCCACTTCGTATCGCTACGGTCCGGGTGCCTTGCGGGGCGAGCCCTCGCTGCAGGCCGACAGCCTGTGGATCGCCGGCGGCCTGTATGGCAATCCGTTTGCGCTCGAAGCGCTGCTCGAGGCCTACGAGCGCAAACCCGGGAGTAAGGCACTCGTCTTCAACGGCGACTTCCACTGGTTCGATGTCGATGCCGCTGATTTCGGCCGGATCAACGACGTGGCGCTCGCCTTTCATGCCACGCGCGGCAATATCGAGACCGAGCTCGCCACGCCGCAGGACGGCGTGGGCTGCGGCTGCGGTTATCCTGAGTGGGTCAGCGATGACACGGTGCGGCGCTCGAACCGCATCATCGAGCGCCTGCGCGCCACCGCCGAGCGCTTGCCGCACACGCTCGCACCCCTCAGGGCATTGCCGATGCATCTCGTCGCCCGCGTCGGCGACGCACGCATCGCCGTGGTTCACGGCGACGCCGATTCGCTCGCCGGCTGGAGCTTTTCCCAGGAAGCGCTCGCTACTGAGTACGGCTTACGCAATGCGCGCGAGGCGTTCGATGCGGCAGGCGTCGACGTGTTCGCTTCCAGCCATACCTGCCTGCCGGTGCTCCAGTGCTTTCCCGGCGGGAAAGTGCTGGTCAATAACGGTGCCGCGGGAATGCCGAACTTCCGCGGCGAGCGTTACGGCCTCGCGACGCGCATCGCGCTCTCGCCCGCGCCGGACTCCGTCTATGGCATGCGCCAGGGCGGCCTCTACATCGACGCGGTGCCGCTGCGCTACGACACCCAAGCCTGGGAGCGACGCTTCCTGCAGCAATGGCCAGCGGGCTCCGACGCGTACGCGTCCTACTATGCGCGGATCATGAACGGCCCGGCCTATGATCGGAGAGACGCGCTGCGACTCGCCGGGGAGGAAATCGGGCTCTGACCCCGATTTCCTAGGCGGCGCGCCGGCAGGCGAGGCCGAGGAATTCTTCGCGCGTCGCCAGGTTCTCGCGGAAGACACCGAGCACCGACGAGGTGACCATCAGCGAGTTCTGCTTCTCGACGCCGCGCATCATCATGCAGAGGTGGCGCGCCTCGATCATCACGCCGACGCCCCTCGCGCCCGCCTCCTCCATCACCACCTGCGAGATCTGCTCGGTGAGCCGCTCCTGGAGCTGCAGGCGCCGCGCGAACACGTCGACCAGGCGCGCGAGCTTCGAGACGCCGAACACCTTGCCGTTCGGGATGTAGCCGATGTGGCAGCGCCCGTAGAACGGCAGTATGTGATGCTCGCACAGGCTGTAGAGCTCGATGTCCTTGACGATCACCATGCCGCCGGTGGTCTGCGTGAAGAGCGCCTGGTTCACCACCTCCTGCACTTTCGAGCGATAGCCGTAGGTGAGAAACGTCAGCGCCTTCGCCACGCGCTCCGGCGTCTTGAGCAATCCTTCGCGGTTGGCGTCTTCGCCCAGCTCGATCAGGAGCTGGCGCACCAATCCCTCGATCCTGGCCTGATTGGGTTCCATGACCGGGGCCTGCAAGACATGGGCCGCTACTTCGCTTGCATGGCACGGAGAAAATCCGCGAGCCGCCGGCCCGGCTGGTCGGGGTAACGGCGCCCCAATGTCTCCAGCTCGGCTACGCGATCGACCCGGAAATTGCGGAAATCGTCGCGGCTCTCGCACCAGGCGCCGATGGTCCAGGCGCCGCCCCAGAAGTACAGCGCCAGCGGCCAGATTTCGCGCGCGCTCGGCTTGTTGCCGGCATCGCGATAATCGAGCCGCAGCACGCGGCGCGCACCGATCGCCTCGCGCACCGCTTCGAGGCGCTGCATCGACTTGCCGTCGACGTGGAAGCCGGGCGCGTAAAGGCGCGTCTGCTCGACCGCGAGCCGGCGCTCGGCGGGCAGCGCGGCGATGATCTTCTCGATCGCGCTGCGCGCCGACTCCGCGAGCACCGGCCCGCCCCAGGCCTCCACCATGCGGGCGCCCACGGCGAGCGCCTCGATCTCGTTCAGCGTGAACATGAGCGGCGGAACATCGAAGCCCGACTTGAGGCGGTAGCCGACGCCGGCCTCGCCCTCGATCGGCACGCCCGAGAGCGAGAGATCGCGCACATCGCGGTACACCGTGCGCAGCGATACGCCGAGCCGATCGGCCAGGAAGGCGGCCGTCGTCAGGCGGCGGCCGCGCAGGTGCTGGACGATGCGGAACAGGCGGTCGGCGCGCCGCACGGGGCCGGTCAGCTCATCGCGTGAAGCCCGACGCGGTTGCCTTCGCAATCCGCGATATGGGCGATATAGCCCTGGTTGGCGGGCAGCGCCGTTTTCGGCAGCAGCACCTTGGCGCCAAGCGAGCGAGCGCGCTCGAGCGCGGCGTCGATGCCCGGCGTCGCCGCGAGATACGTCACCGTGCCCTTCGCCGAAGGCTCGTAGCCTTCGCCGTGGACCAGGCAGCCGCCGACGCCGTCCTCGGCGTAGGGAAAGCAGGCGATGCGGAACGGCCCGAACGCCTCGGGCTTGAGCTTGCCGTCGAGCAGCTTCTCGTAGAACGCGGTCGCGCGTTTGAGATCCGAGACCGCGATTTCGCTCCAGACCACGGCATTTTTCATTTCACTCTCCTAAGGATGACGTGCGGGATCGCACGCATCAAAGGATGGACCCGTGCTGCTGACAGCGTCGTGTCAGCAGCTTGCTGCAGCTTCATGTTCCGCTCTTGGCGGAGATCGAGCGGATCAGCTCATCGGGCACGAACACTTTGCCGTCCTTGATCACGCGATGGATCCGGCTGAGGTTCTGTACGTCGGCGAGCGGATCCGCATCCAGGATGACCACGTCGGCGAGCTTGCCCGGACGCAGTGAGCCGACATCCTGTCCCATGGCCTTCGCGCCGTTCGACGTCGCGGAGCGCAACACCTGCAACGGTGTCAGGCCGGCCTGCGTCATGATCTGCAGCTCGCGAAACACCGACGGGCCGTGAAACGTGCCGATGTTCCCGGCGTCGGTGCCCATCACCACCGGTATGCCGGCATCCCATACCCTGCGCAGGTTCGCAAGCGCGATCGGCGACGGCTTCGGCTGCGGCGGATTCGCCATCGCTTTCGCCACGCGCTCGGGCAGCTTGTCCTTCGGCATTTGGTCGAGATCGCGCATCGCTGCGAGGATCTGCGGATCGGCGAGGCGCCGCTCGGCTTCGGTCGGCTGCCAGGTGTTCGACAGCGCATAGCGGTAGCCCATGACGACGAAGAGCGTCGGGCAATAGAGGGCGCGGTTCTTC
>DASXRW010000499.1:0-2705 GCA_036506355.1 Burkholderiales bacterium | reverse complement strand
GCGTGACGCCGGTGGTGCGCGTCGCCGGCATGGAGCACTGGCATGCCTCGCGCATGCTCGACAACGGCGCCCAGGGCATCGTGTTCCCGCACGTCGACGACGCCGCGCAGGCGCGCCGCTGCGCCGATGCCTGCCGCTACCCGCCGGTCGGCAAGCGCTCGATGGGCGGCGCGCTGGCGCAGCTCGGCTTCGCGCCCGTCCCGGTCGGCGAGGCCGCGCGCATCGTCAACGAGGAGACGCTGGTGGTGGTGATGATCGAATCGCCGCAGGGCGTCGCGCAGGCGGACGAGATCGCCGCAGTGAAGGGCGTCGACGCCCTCCTCATCGGCACCAATGACCTGTGCTTCGAGATGGGCATCCCCGGCCAGTTCAACGACCCGCGCGTCGCCGAGGCCTACAGGAAAGTGATCGCCGCCTGCCGCAAGCACGGCAAATTCCCCGGCATGGGCGGCCTGTACACGCCCGAGCTCCTCGAGCGGCACATCGGCATGGGCGTGCAGCTCATCCTGAGCGGCTCGGACTTCTCGCTGCTGATGCAGGCCGGCAAGGCGCGCGCCGACCTCGTGCGCGGCTTCGAGAAGAAATAGTTCGGGGACGGAGCCCGAATTAGTTCGGGCTCCGTCCCCGAATTCCGTTAGCCGATCTCGATCGGCACGAACACCGTCGCATCGCCGCGCCGGATGAGGAGCGCGACGCTGTCCTTCGACTTCTCGACCAGCGTGCGCAGCTCATCCACCGTCTTCACCGGCTGGCCGTTCACCGCGGTGACGAGGTCGCCGCGCCGGATGCCGGCCCTGGCCGCCGGGCCGCTCGCGCCTTCCACTACCAGGCCCTGCGCGCCGCCGCCGAGCGCCTTGCGCTCCTCGGGGGTGAGCGGTCGCACCGCGAGCCCGAGCTTGCCGCCGCCCGCCTCGGCGCCGGGCTTGTCGCCCGCGCGCGCGGTCTTCTCGCTCTTCATCTCGGCCACCGCGACGCCGAGCGTCTGCTTCTTGCCGCCGCGCCACACCTCGACCTCGGCCTTGGTGCCGGGCTTGGTCTGCGCGACGAGCGGCGGCAGCTCGCTCGCCTGCTCGATCGGTTTGCCGTTGAAGGAAAGGATCACGTCGCCGGGCTTGAAGCCGGCCTTTTCCGCCGGTCCGCCGCTCTCGACCGTGGAGACGAGCGCGCCCTGCGGCCGCTCGAGGCCGAACGAGCGCGCGAGCGACGCCGAGACGTCCTGGATGCCCACCCCGAGGCGCCCGCGCTCCACTTTCCCGGTCTTGAGGAGCTGCTCCTCGACCGACTTCGCCACGTCGATCGGGATCGCGAAGGCGAGGCCCATGTAGCCGCCGGTGCGCGAGTAGATCGCGGAATTGATGCCGATCACCTCGCCGCGCATGTTGAAGAGCGGCCCGCCCGAGTTGCCGGGGTTGACCGCGGCGTCGGTCTGGATGAAGGGCACGTAGCTGCCTTCGGGGAGCGAGCGCGAGGTGCCCGAGACGATCCCCGCGGTCACCGTGTTGTCGAAGCCGAAGGGCGAGCCGATCGCCACCACCCATTCGCCGACGCGGATCTTCGACGCATCGCCGAGCTTCACCGTCGGCAGCCCCTTCGCCTCGATTCTCACCACCGCGATGTCGGTGGTGTGGTCGAGCCCCGCGATCTTGCCCTTGAACTCGCGCCGGTCGGCGAGCTTGACGCGCACCTCGTCCGCGCCCTCGACGAGGTGCGCGTTGGTGAGGATCAGGCCCGCCGCGTCGACGATGAACCCCGAGCCCATCCCCTGCTGCGGCATCGGCGGCATCTGCCCTTCCATGCCGAAGCGGCGCAGGAACTCGTTCAGCGGGTTGTCCTCGTCGTCATCGCTTCCTTGACCTCCGCCTCGTCCCCCGAACGGTTGGCGCATCTGCTGCCGCGGCGCCGAGATGGTGGAGGTGATGTTCACTACCGCGCCCTTATTCGCCTCGGCGATCGCCGCGAAATCGGGCAGCGCCTGGATCGGCGCGCCTGCAGCCTGCACGCCCGCCGACGACGGCGCGCTCGCGCCCTGCGCCGCCTGCGCGGGCGCTGACTTTCCAGGCATATTTGCCTGCGGCTCGGAGCTCTTGGAGCAGCCGGCCGCAAGAATGACAGCAGAAAGCAAGCAAACGGAAAGCATCCTGGCCTTCATGGATCACCTCAAATCGCTGGACTGAGGCTTAGATAGCGCAAGATTCGCGCCGTTCAAGATCCGCGCTCGGCGAGCGCCGCGCGGAAGTCCGCGGGCTTCACGATGCGAAACGGCACCGCGCGCGTGCGCCGGCGCGCCAGCTCGAGCAGCGCGCGGTCCTTGGTGACGAGAAAACTCGCGCCCGCGGCGAGCGCCGCCTCGAGAAACTTCTGGTCGTCGGGATCGCGGCACACCGGCAGCTGCCGGCGCTCTCCCTCCGGCAGCCTCGCCTCGACGCGCTTCGACAGGCGCCGGCACTGCGCGATGCACGCCGCCTGCGCCTTGGCGTCGAGCGTGCGCTTGGCGAAGCCCCTTGCGAGCACGCGCGCGAGCTCCTCCTCGCACAGCGCGTCCATGTAGATCTCCACCCGCCCGGTGCCCACGGCGTTCCTGATCGGCACGATCCCCGGGTCTTCGAACACCAGCCAGTCGAGCCACACGTGGGTGTCGAGCACCACGCGCGGTTTTGGATTTATGCGCGCACCAGGGCCGCCACCAGCTTGAGCAGCTCCTGCTC
>DASXRW010000498.1:0-6379 GCA_036506355.1 Burkholderiales bacterium | reverse complement strand
TGTGAGATCCATTACAATCCTCCCGGATGCGGCGCGAAGGTTTTTTTCTTCGCTGGTTCAAGCCATTATGGCAACAATAGCGGAAAACCTGCAAGCTGTCAGAGCGCGCATTGGTCGGGCGGCGCAGGCCGCTCGTCGCGACGGCGCAGCGGTGACTTTGTTGGCGGTTTCCAAAACGCATCCGCCGTCGCGCATCGCCGAAGCACGCGATGCCGGTCAGCAGGCTTTCGGCGAGAACTACGTGCAGGAAGCGTTTGAAAAAATGACCGCGTTCGACCTCCAGGGAAATGAGTTGGAGTGGCACCTGATCGGGCCGCTCCAGAGCAACAAGACGCGGCTCGCGGCGGAGCATTTCCAGTGGGTGCAGAGCGTCGACCGTGAAAAAATTGCACGCCGGTTGTCGGACCAGCGGCCGGCGGCGCTGCCGGCGTTGAATGTGCTCATCCAGGTAAACGCCTCGGGCGAGACGAGCAAGGCGGGGATTGCGTTCAGCGAGGTGCAGGCGCTTGCGAGCATCGTGGCGTCGCTGCCGCGGCTGCGCCTGCGCGGCCTGATGGCGATCCCGGAGCCGGGTGCGCCGCGGGCGCGCTATCACGAGGTCTATCGTGCCTATGAGAAGCTGAAAGCCGCGTTCGACGTCGATACCTTGTCCATGGGCATGTCGGACGACCTGGAGCTCGCGATTGCCGAGGGCGCGACGATGGTGCGCGTCGGTACTGCCATCTTCGGTCAGCGCAGAAAAGAGAAGACCGCGGCGTGAACCTCGCCTTCCTCGGCGGCGGCAACATGGCCAATGCCCTGATCGGCGGCCTCGTCGCGAAGGGCTTCGATGCGCGCGCCATCTCGGTGATCGAGCTCAGCCCCGCGGCGCGCGACAAGATCTCGCGGCACGGGGTGCGCGTCAGCACCGCGCCCGACGCGGCGAGCGCCAAGGCGGACACACTTGTGCTCGCTGTCAAGCCGCAGGATGCACGCGCCGCGCTTGCATCCGTCGCGTCCTCCGTGCGCGGCAAGCTCGTGATCAGTATCGCTGCGGGCGTGCGGCTCGATGCGCTCTCGCGCTGGCTCGGCGGCCATCGCAAGCTCGTGCGCTGCATGCCCAATACGCCCGCGCTCATCGGGGCGGGCATCGCCGGACTCTATGCGCTCCCGGAGGTGACGGCCGACGAGCGCGAGCGCGCGCAGACCATCCTCGGCGCGGTTGGCGAGGCGGTGTGGCTGTCGGATGAGGCGCTGCTCGATCCGGTGACCGCGGTTTCCGGCAGCGGCCCGGCGTACGTCTTCTGGTTCATCGAGCAGCTCGCGGCCTTTGCCGAGCGCTCCGGCATCCCGCCGCAGGATGCGCTGCGGCTCGCGAAGCACTGCGTGCTCGGCGCGGCGAAGCTCGCGCTGGAGAGCGCCGAGCCGCCGGCGCAGCTGAGAAGGAACGTCACCTCCAAAGGCGGCACCACCGAGGCGGCGCTGCGCGTGTTCGAGCAGGAGCAGCTGGCCGAGCGCTTCGCCAAGGCGCTGACGGCAGCTACCCGGCGCGGCGGCGAGCTCGGCGAAGAGCTCGGCAAGGACTGAGAATGTTCGCGCAGATCGCCACCTTCCTCATCGACACGATCGTCTCGTTTCTCGTGTTCCTGCTGCTCGCGCGGTTTCATTTCCAGTGGCTGCGCGTGCCGTTCCGCAACCCGATGGGCGAATTCCTGCTCGCCACCACGAGCTGGCTGGTATTGCCGGCGAGGCGCGTCATCCCGGGTCTTGCGGGGCTCGACCTCGCGACGCTGCTCCTCGCCTGGGCGCTCCAGGCGCTCGGACTATGGGCGCAGGCGTCGATCATGGGCAGCGAGCCGGGGGCGCTTGCGCTGGCGGCGGTCGCCGCCGTCGACCTCGTGCGTTACAGCTTGTACATCCTGGTATTCGCGGTGTTCGTGCAGGTGGCGATTTCCTGGGTCAATCCCGATGCGCCGCTCGCGCCGCTGTTCGATCTCGTGACGCGGCCCTTCCTGCGGCCGCTGCGGCGCTACGTGCCGCCGGTGGGCAGGGTCGATCTCACGCCGCTGGTGCTGCTCGTGATCCTCTACGTACTGCTCATTCCGCTGAACCATCTGCGCCTCGCGGCGGCCGGCTTGTGATCCTGGAGGTTCACGTGCAACCGGGAGCGAGGCGCTCGGAGTTCGCCGGGCAGCACGGCGAGCGCATCAAGATCCGCCTCGCGGCGCGCGCCGTGGACAACCAGGCGAACGAGGCACTGGTCGCGTTCCTCGCTGAGCACTACCGCGTGCCGAAAAACCGCGTGCGCATTGCCGCGGGCCTGAAGTCACGCCAGAAGCGCGTGGTCATCGAGGGCTTATAGATGGCGGACGAAAAGCGCCTGATCACGGTCGCCACGCTGGTCTATGCGCTGCAGGCGGCGGGCTTCCTGCTCCCGCCGCTCGTCTGGATCGTCGCGGTGATCGTCGACTACGTGAAGAAGGACGACGCCGCCGGCACCTGGCTCGAGTCGCACTTCCGCTGGCAGATCCGCAGCTTCTGGTGGGGCCTCTTGTGGGGCGTGATCGGCGGGATACTGCTGCTGGTGCTGATCGGCTATCTGGTGCTGGCGGCCAATGCGGTGTGGATCATCTACCGCATCGTCAAGGGCTGGTTGCGCCTTTCCGAGCGGCGCGAGGTTTCCTAGAGAAGCGTACTTCCTCGGCATAGGGGAAGACGTCCTCCTGCTCTCCGCTGCGCAGGACCTCCTGCTTCGCTTTCCAGAATTCCGGGTCGAGCAGATCGCGGTGATACTCGTAGAAGATCTCGCGCGCGCGTGGTTCCGAAACCAGGAAGCAGTCGAACTGCTCGGGAAAGACGTCGACTTCGCCGACGCGCCAGTAAGGCTCGGCGGCGAGCTCCTCCTCGTAGCTCTTCGCCGGCGGTATACGCAGGAAGCTGACTTCGCTCATCGGCTGGATCTCGTCGTAGTCGTAGAACACGACGCGCTCGTGGCGCGTCACGCCGAAGTTCTTGAGCAGCATGTCGCCCGGGAAGATGCCCGCGCCGGCGAGCTCCTTGATCGCTTGGCCGTATTCGCGCAGCACCGTGCGCAGCTGCTGCTCATCGCCGTCGTGCCGTAGCTCCCCAATGTACAGGTTAAGCGGTCGCATGCGCCGCTCGATGTAGACGTGCCCGATCACCAGCTCTTCGCCGTCAAACTCGACAGCCGAGGCGCATTCGTTCTTGAGCTCCTCGAGCAGCTGCGGATCGAAGCGCCCCCGCGGCAGCGCGACGCGCGAGTATTCGAGCGTGTCGGCCATGCGCCCGACGCGGTCGTGCAGCTTCACCATCTGGTACTTCTGCATCACCGTCTCGCGGTCGATCTCCTTCGGCGGCGCAAAGCGGTCGCGGATCACCTTGAAGACGTAGGGAAACGACGGCAGCGTGAACACCAGCATCACCATGCCCTTGATGCCGGGGGCGACGACGAAGCGGTCGGTCGAGTGCTTGAGATGGTAATGCAGGTCGCGGTAAAAGAGCGTCTTGCCCTGCTTCGCCAGGCCGACGGTCATGTAAAGCTCGGCGCGCGGCTTCTTCGGCATCAGCCAGCGCAGGAATGATACGTAGGCCGCTGGTGCTTCCATGTCGACAAAGAAGTAGGCGCGCGCGAACGAGAACAGCACTAGCAGCTCGTCTTCGCCGATGAGCAGGGTGTCCAGATACAGCTCGCCGCGCTCGTTCTGCAGGATCGGTAGCGCGAACGGCAGCTCGCGCTGCGCGTTGATCACGCGGCCGACGATGTAGGCGCCTTTGTTGCGGAAAAACAGCGACGACAGGACCTGAATCTGCAGATCAGGCCGCACGCGCAGCGGGCGCGGGAAGTGCGCGCGCAGCGCGCGCACCGTGGAAAGCAGGTCGCGGTGCAGGTCTTCCCAGGGATTGGTGAGGCCGAAGCTGCCCGCTATGGCGCGCAGCGTTTTGCGCAGCCCGTCGCGCAGCGGGTAATAGCAGCGGTAGGTCGGGCTTTCACCCTCGAGGTGCTCGGTGGCCACCGCGGGCCGCCAGAAGATGAACTCGTTGTGGTAATGGCGCCGGTGCAGCACCGCGCAGGCGACCGAGTTGTAGAAGGTCTCGGCGCACTCGGGCTGCTTGTGTTCGTGTAACAGGGGGATATAGGCAAGCTTGATTGCCGGCCACAGGGATTCGTCGCGCGCGGCCTGCGGGAAATCCTCGAGCAGCGCGTCCACCCCTTCCT
This sequence comes from Burkholderiales bacterium, assembly GCA_036506355.1. GTDB lineage: Bacteria > Pseudomonadota > Gammaproteobacteria > Burkholderiales > SG8-39 > SCGC-AG-212-J23. Next base: position 2,163 of record DASXRW010000498.1, on the reverse strand, counting down.
GCACGCGCCGGTCGTACATCTGGATGCGCTCGCGCGCGAGGCTGCGCATTTCTGCCCACGCCGCGCGCTCGTAGAGGCCTTTCGCCTGCACCGCGGCCTCGCGGAACAGGCGATAGTGCTTATCGAAGCCGGCGAGGATGCAGCGCGCGATCTCCTGCGGGAGGCTCGAGCGCCGCTCGTGCAGCGGGACGACCTGCGCGGCGGTGCTCACACTGCGGCGAGCTTGGCCTTCTTCTTGTCGTCGAAGAACTGCTCGTCCTCGGTCGAGCCGTGCAGCGCCGTGGTCGAGGCCGTGCCGCCGGTCACCACTTGGGTGATCTCGTCGAAGTAGCTCGTCCCCACCTCGCGCTGGTGCTTGACCGCGGTGAAGCCCTTCTCCGCCGCAGCGAATTCCTTCTGCTGCAGCTCGACGAACGCGCTCATGCCGCCGCGCGCATAGCCGTAGGCCAGCTCGAACATCGAGTAGTTGAGCGAATGGAAGCCGGCGAGGGTGATGAACTGGAACTTGTAGCCCATCGCGCCGAGCTCGCGCTGGAACTTGGCGATGGTCGCGTCGTCGAGGTTCCTCTTCCAGTTGAACGACGGTGAGCAGTTGTAGGCGAGCATCTTGCCTGGGTGCGCCTTCTGCACCGCCTCGGCGAACTTGCGCGCGAAGTCGAGGTCGGGCTTGCCGGTCTCGCACCACACCATGTCGGCGTAGGCGGCGTACGCCACGCCGCGGGCGATGGCCTGGTCGAGGCCATTGCGCACCCGGTAAAAGCCCTCAGATGTGCGCTCGCCCGTGATGAACGGCTTGTCGTTCTCGTCGACGTCGGAGGTGACGAGATTGGCCGCCTCGGCGTCGGTGCGCGCGAGCAGCACGGTCGGCACGCCGGCGACATCGGCCGCAAGGCGCGCGGCGACGAGCTTCTGCACTGCTTCCTGCGTCGGCACGAGCACTTTGCCGCCCATGTGGCCGCATTTCTTGACCGAGGCGAGCTGGTCCTCGAAATGCACGCCGGCCGCGCCGGCGTCGATCATCGAACGCATCAGCTCGTAGGCATTGAGCACGCCGCCGAATCCGGCCTCTGCATCAGCCACGATCGGCGCGTAGTAATCCACGTCGCCTGTGCCTTCCATCCACTGGATCTGGTCGGCGCGAGCGAGGGCGTTGTTGATGCGCTTCACCACGGTGGGAACGGAGGAGACGGCGTAGAGCGATTGGTCGGGATACATCTGTAGCGAGTCGTTCGCGTCCGCGGCGACCTGCCAGCCCGAGAGGTAGATCGCCGGCACGCCGGCTTTCACCTGCTGCACCGCCTGGTTGCCGGTGAGCGCGCCGAGTGAATTCACGAACGCACGCTCGTGCATCAAACGCCAGAGTTTTTCGGCGCCGCGCTTCGCGAGCGTGTGCTCGACGCTTACGCTGCCGCGAAGCCGCACCACATCCGCCGCGCTATAGCCGCGCTTGACGCCTTTCCAGCGCGCGTTTTGCGCCCAGTCGTTTTCGAGCGCTTCGATTTGTTTTTCTCGTTGAGCCACGTTCCCTCCGGAAGGTTGTCGACAGGGGGAAGTTTGCGCGGCCGGCATGGCGCGCAGCAACACGCCATGTGGCCTATTTGTCTGTTACAAAAACAAGGCTTTACATAGGCTTAGCTGACCCCCGTTTCATCATGCGGGAGCAGGTTTCAAATTTTGCTGCTTTGCAGAAAAAGCTAGGTTTGAACCAGCTTCCGGTAGCGGTGGACGCTCATCAGGATGCCCGCGCCGATGAAGAGCGTGAGGAGCGCGGTGCCGCCGTAGGAGAGGAAGGGCAGCGGCACGCCAACCACGGGGAGGATGCCCGAGACCATGCCCATGTTGACGAAGGCATAGGTGAAGAACATCAGCGAGATGGCGCCTGCAAGGAGGCGCGCGAATACCGTCGCCGCATTGGCGGCGATCACCAGGCCGCGGGCGATGAGCAGCATGTAAAGCACGATCAGCACGATGTTGCCGATCAGACCGAACTCCTCGGAGAACACCGCAAAGATGAAGTCGGTGTGGCGCTCGGGAATGAACTCGAGGTGCGCCTGCGTGCCGTTCAGCCAGCCTTTGCCCCAGAGTCCGCCCGAACCCACCGCGATCGTGGACTGGATGATGTGGTAGCCCGCACCGAGCGGATCGGTGGTCGGATCGAGGAGC
>DASXRW010000497.1:0-3586 GCA_036506355.1 Burkholderiales bacterium | reverse complement strand
TCGCCCACTCGTGCGGCGTGCGGCATGCGCGCGAGCTCAGGCGCGAGCACGTGCGCATCGTGCAGGCGAGCGGCCAGTCCGTCGCGCTCAACATGCTCTACCCGTACCCGGAGCCGAAGGCTAAGATGAAAGTCGCGTGAACGCGCGGCGGTTCCTGGTCCTCGCAGTCACGCACGCGGCTGCCGCCGGCATCGGCTTCGCCGGCGGCATCTACCTCCTCCCGATCCTCATCGCGCCGCCGGCGCCCACCACCGCGGAGGCCAAGGCGGCCGCTTCGGCCGCGCAATACACGGCGCGGTTCCGCAAGGACCTCAAGGGCAGCGACCTCTTCCACTGGGCCGAGGGGACGGTATCGGTCGGCCGCGAGCGTGTAGCATTCAACGGCCGGCTCGCCCCCGGTCCGGACTACAAGCTCTACTTCGCGCCCGAGTTCGTCGACACCAAGGACACTTTCCTGCGGATCAAGGCGCGCGCGGTGCGCGCAGGCGACGTGAAGACTTTCGACAACTTCATCGTCACGCTGCCCGCCACCCTCGATATCTCGCGGTTCGACACGGTCGTCGTCTGGTGCGAAACTTTCTCGATGTTCATCACCGCCGCCAAGTACCGTTGACGCGCGTCCTGTTCCTGGCGCTGCTGCTCGCACCCTGGCCGGCGGCCGCCCTGAGCCCGGAAGCGCAGGAGTTCATGGCGATCTCCAAGCAGCTCGAGCCGGTGCAGTGCGAGAAGCGCAAGCTGCGGCGCGAGATCGCTCTCGCCGAGGTCGAGCGGCGCGATACGAAGGAGCTGCGTGCGCGCTTCAGCAAGCTGAACCGCGATCCGCAGACCTCGCGCCTGGAGAAGCATCTGGCCCAGCTCGAGCCGCGCCTGGAGAAATCCAGCGATCCCGAGGACCTCGACGCCATCAACCGCCAGAGGCGGGAAGCGTTCTACCGGTGCGACTGAGCCGACTGTTTCGCAGCCTGCTCGTTCTGCTGATCACGCCGGTCTGCGTTCAAGGTCAGCCGGTCGGCGCAACTCGCCGAGTCGGCGTAATCGATGACGACATGGCGAAAGTGGAGACCTTTCGGGCGGAGTTGGCGAAGCTTGGCTGGTCGGATAAAAGCATCATCATCGACTCGAGGATCGGTCGGGACGAGGACTATCAGGCCTTCGCGACGGAGCTGGTCCGCGGCAAGGTGGACGTAATCTTCGCCCCGACCACACGAGCCGTCCAAGCCGCCAAGGCGGCGACCAAGACCATTCCAATCGTGTTTGCTTTGGCGGCCGATCCAATACGGAGCGGCTTTGCCGCGAGTCTCAGTGCGCCAGGCGGGAATATCACTGGCTTGACACCGATCAACGCGGAATTGAGCGCCAAGCGCCTGGAGTTGCTCAAGACAGTCCTACCGAAGATACGCCGTGTGGGTGTTCTGGCAGATCCTGCGCTGCCATATACCGCAGCGTCGATTCGTGAGCTCGAAAATGCGGGGCGCGCCTTGCAGCTGGAGCTCCATGTGGTCCATTGGCGCAACATGGACGAGCTGGAATTAGCCTTCGGCTCCATGCGAAAGGCCCGGGCCGAAGCATTCATCGCGGTGCCGACTCCGGCTAACTGGCCCTTCCAGAACAAAATGAGCGAACTGGCGCTCGCGCAGCGGCTTCCGGGAATTTCGCCAGCGCCGGAATTTGCACAGAGTGGCGTGTTGATGGCTTATGGCCAGAGTCTGCTGGAACAGTATCGGGGAGCGGCGATCTACGTAGACAAGATTCTTAAGGGGGCCAAACCGGCAGAGTTGCCTATTGGGCAGCCGACAAAGCTCGATTTCGTCATCAACTTGAAAACCGCCGCTGCGCTGGGACTCAGGATTCCAGACTCCGTGCTGGTACGAGCAGATTACGTAATCAGATGACGTATTGCCGAGTTGCTGCGACCGTAGCTTTTTTGGCGATGGCATCGCCGCTCGCAGCGCAGACATTTCCGACAAAACCGCTGCGCGTGATCGTCCCGCAGCCGCCCGGCGGCGGCTTCGACCTCGCCGCGCGAACTCTCGCCGAGCCGCTCGGCGTGCTGCTCGGCCAGCCGGTGATCGTGGAGAACCGGCCGGGCGGCGGCACGGTCATCGGTACCGAGGCGGCGGCGAAGGCCGAGGCCGATGGCTACACGCTGCTCCTCGGCGCTTCGGCGAACCTCGCCTTCACGCCGGGCCTGTACCGCAACCTGCCGTACAACCCGAAGACCGATTTCGTGCCGCTCGGGCTCGCCGCCGGCTTCGCCTATACCCTGGTCACGCGCAGCGATTTCGCGCACAACTCGCTGAAGGAGATCGTCGACTACGCGCGCGCCAACCCGGGGAAGCTGACCTACGCTTCCGCCGGCAACGGCAGCGGGCAACACATCTGCGCCGCGCTGATCTGGCATCTCGCGGGCGTCTCGCTGACGCACATCCCCTATAAGGGCGCGCAAGCCGCGTACCAGGACCTGATTCCCGGGCGCGTCGATCTTTTCTTCGACGCCTCGTCGACCGCGCGCGGCCAGGTCGAGGGTGGCCGGGTGAAGCCGCTCGCCGTCTCCGGGCCGGCGCGGCTCGGCTTTCATCCGGCGACGCCGACGGTGCGCGAAACCGGCGTGCTCGACTTCGAGATCGAATCCTGGGCGGGCTTTTTCGTGCGCGCCGGCACGCCGCCTGCAGTGCTCGCGCGTCTGCGCGCGGAATTCGAGAAGCTCCTCGCCAGCCCGGAGATCTCGGCATCGTTCGAAAAGCGCGGCGCGCGGCCGATGCGCATGCCGGCGCGCGAGGCCGAGCCGTACGTCGCGCGCGAGATCGACAAATGGACGCAGCTGATACGCAGCGCCGGCATCGTCGCCGAGTAATCGAGGCGAAGTATCGCAGCGCGGCCACCCGCGCCGGGCTGCGCTATGTCACCGACGGCGTGCGCGGCATCCGCCGCAAGCGCGTCGGCGGCGGCTGGGCGTACTACGCGCCGAGCGGTGCGCGCATCAGCGATGCGAGCGTGCGCGAGCGCCTGAACCGCCTGGCGATACCGCCGGCGTGGACCGAGGTGTGGATCTGCCCGGATCCCGAGGGCCACATCCAGGCGACTGGATCCGACGCGCGCGGGCGCAAGCAGTACCGCTATCACCCCGAGTATCGCGAGGCGCGCGACCGCTCGAAGTTCCGCCGCATGCTCGAGTTCAGCGAGGTGCTGCCGCGCCTGCGCGAGCGCATCGAGCGCGACCTGCGCTCGGCGGATCTCAGCCGCAAGCAGCTCCTCGCCACCGTCGTGATGCTCCTCGACAAGACGCTGATCCGCGTCGGCAACGACGAGTACGTGCGCGAGAACCGCTCCTACGGCCTGACCACGCTGCGGCGGCGCCACCTGCGGATCGACGGCTCGATGCTGCGCTTCAGCTTCCGCGGCAAGAGCGGCGTCGAGCACACTATCGCGGTGGCTGACCCCAGGCTTGCACGCATCATCCAGCGCTGCCGCGACCTGCCCGGGCAGGAGCTGTTCCAGTACCTTGGCGCCTCGCGAAAGCGCCAGTCGGTGTCATCCGACGACGTCAACGCCTATCTGCGCGAGCTTACCGGCCGCGACATCACCG
>DASXRW010000496.1:0-2210 GCA_036506355.1 Burkholderiales bacterium | reverse complement strand
TCGAGACGTCGAGCGCCGACACCGGCTCGTCGCACACGATGAGGCGCGGCTCGACCGCGAGCGCGCGCGCGATGCCGATGCGCTGGCGCTGCCCGCCCGAGAACTCGTGCGGATAGCGCGCGGCATGCTCCGGGGCCAGGCCGACGAGGCCGAGCAGCTCGATGACTCTCTGCCGCTCGCGGCCGGCGTGCAGGCCATGGAGGTGCAGCGCTTCCGCCAGCATGTCGCCGACGGTCATGCGCGGGTTGAGCGAGCCGTACGGGTCCTGGAAGATCACCTGCATCTCGCTGCGGAGCGATCGCATGTCGCGCTCGCCCAGGCTGGTGAGATTTTTTCCCTGAAACCAAACCCGACCGGAGGTCGGCTCGAGCAGCCGCAGCAGCAATTTCCCAGCGGTCGACTTGCCGCAACCCGATTCGCCGACCAGCGCCAGCGTCTCGCCGGGATGGAGCTCGAAGCTGATGTCATCCACCGCCTGCACCGCCCCGCGCGCTCGGCCGAAGAAGCCGCTCCTCACTGGGAAGTGCTTGACCAGCCGCTCGGCACGCAGCAGCGGTTCGGTCATAGCGGTGCGAGCCAGCAAGCCGCGTAGTGATCGCGCGTGATCTCCATCAGCGGCGGGACCTCTTGCCGGCACTTCTCCACGGCAAAGGGGCAGCGGGGATGGAAGCGGCAGCCTTGCGGCAGGGCTGCGGCGTCGGGCACGAAGCCCTCGATCGCGCTCAGGCGCTCCTGCTCGAGATGCAGGCGCGGGATGGAGCCGAGCAGGCCGATGGTGTACGGGTGCTGCGGCTCGGAGAACAGGCGCTCGGCGGCGCAGCGCTCGATCACCTGGCCCGCGTACATCACGATCACGTCGTCGGCGAGCTCCGCGATCACGCCGAGGTCGTGGGTGATGAGGATGATCGCCGTGCCGAGCTCGGCGCGCAGGGCGCGCATGAGTTCGAGGATCTGCGCCTGGATCGTGACGTCGAGCGCGGTGGTCGGCTCGTCGGCGATCAGGAGCTTCGGGTTGCAGGCGAGCGCCATCGCGATCATCACGCGCTGGCGCATGCCGCCCGAGAGCTGGTGCGGGTAATCGTCCGCGCGCCGTTCGGGCGAGGGGATGCGCACGCGGCGCAGCATTTCGATCGCCTGGTTTTGCGCCTCCTTCCTACTAAGGTTTCTATGCCGCAGGAGCGTTTCGGCGATCTGCTCGCCCACGGGAAATGCCGGGTTGAGCGAGGTCATCGGCTCCTGGAAGATCATCGAGAGCTGGTCGCCGCGCAGGTCGCGCAGGCGCGCGCTCGGCAGCTTCAGCAGGTCCTCGCCCTCGAACAGCACCTCGCCGCCGGCGATCCGCCCGGGCGGCTGCGGCACCAGGCCCATGATCGAGAGCGCGGTGACGCTCTTGCCGCACCCGGATTCGCCGACGATGCCGAGCGTGCGGCCGCGCTCGAGGCGCAGGTCGACGCCGTCGACCGCGCGCACCTCGCCCTGCTCGCCATGGAACGAGGTGCGCAGCCCTCGAACCTCAAGCAGGGCGCTTGTACCGGCCAATCGCTTCCTCGATGCGGGCGCGATCCAGCTCGCCCCAGGGGCGCGCCTTGCTCGGCGCGCAGCGCATGAACGGAATGAAGCGCTCGTGCGCCTTGCCGTACAGGCGCCTTAGCTCGGCGAGGGGCTCGGCGTGGTCGTCGACGCGGAGACTCAGCTCGGGATAGTCCTCGGTCGAGTAAATCAGGAGCGCCGCCGACTGCTTGCCGCGCTTGTCGCCGCCCGCGGCTTCGCCCGCCTCGAGCGCCGCGATCAGCCTCTCGGCAAATGGGCGACGCGATGCCTCATAGGCGTGCGCGGTTTCGCGGATCACCCGCTCGTTCGCCAGCATGTTGCCGGCGACCGAGTAGCCATCGCCCGCGACGGCGCCGCACCATTCGATGCACTGCGCACCGGTGTGCTGTCCAATGCGGCCTTTGGCGTCGATGACGTGGAGCTGGCGCTGCTCGCGCCCTTCATCCGGCGCGGTGAGGCGTTTCACCACCTCCGGGGCCGGCACGCCGGCGCGCAGCAGCTCGAGGCCCTGGCTTCCGTAGTGCGGATTGACCAGCGCCTGGGTCGAGAGCGCGCCGACGCCGCTTCGCGCATGCGGGCAGAGCGCGCCGGCGGCAAAGAAGCGAGTGGCGATGGCGACGCCGAAGGCGCCGCTCGCCGCATCGCGCGCGATGATGGAC
>DASXRW010000495.1:0-2439 GCA_036506355.1 Burkholderiales bacterium | reverse complement strand
CGCTCGGGCCCGAGGCCGTGCTCGCCGAAGAAATAGCCGTTGTCGCCGAGGAAGAGGATGAGGGTGCGCTCGAGCTCGCCTGAGCGCTCCAGGGCGTCGAACAGCATGCCGACGCCTTCGTCCACCGAGGCCATCATCGCCGCGCGCAGGCGGATCTCTTCCTGCGTCCCGGCGTGGATCGACTCGAGCAGCTTGCGCGAGTTCTCCGATTGCTTGAGCTCGAACGCCTCGCGCCACACGGGCTTCTGCGCGACCACTTTCGCCGGCGCCAGCATGTTGGGCAGCGGCGGAAAGACGCAACCCCGGTAAAGATCCTTGTGCCGCTCGGCCGGCAGGTAGCCGCCTTGGTTCTCCAGGTCGAGCGTGCCGTCGGCGGCCTGGAAGGCGTCGGGATGCACGGCTTTGTGCGCGAGAAAAAGCGCGAACGGCTTCGCGCGCCGCCGATCGAGGAACTCGACCGCGAGCCCGTTGAGCAGATCGGTGATGTAGCCGGAGCGCTGCTCGTAGGCGCCGTTGACGTTGAGCTTCGGATCCTGCAGCCGCCCATGGCCGTCGAAGGAGATCCAGTGGTCGTAACCCGGCCGCGGCCGGCCGTCGTTGCCCATGTGCCACTTGCCGACATGCGCGGTCTCGTAGCCGAGCTGTTGCAGCGCGAGGTGATAGTTGGGCAGGCGATGGCTCATCGCGTCGCGCGCCACGTTGTCGATGATGCCGTGGCGGCTCGCGTACTGGCCGGTCATGATCGAGGCGCGGTTCGGCGAGCAGATCGGCGTGGTGTGGAAGGCGCGCTCGAACAGCGCGCCCTCGCGCGCGATGCGATCGATGTGCGGCGTCTTCAGGTACGGATGGCCGCCGGCGCCGAACTCGTCGTAGCGCAGGTCGTCGATCAGGATGACGACGAAGTTGGGCTTCCTCATGCGGCTCCCTACTGAGGCTTGACGCCCGCCTCGGCGGCAAGCCGGGTCCAGTTTTCGATATCCGTGCGGATCAGGGAAGCGAATTCACTGGGCGTGCCGCCGACCGGCAGCAGCGCCGCTTGCAGCAGCCGCGCCTTCACGTCCTCGAGCTGCAGCGTCTTTTTAGTCTCCGTATACAGGCGGTTCACGACCTCAGGGCTGGTGCCGCGCGGCCCGAGCAGCCCCAGCCACTGGCCGGTGTCGACGGGCAAACCGATTTCCTGCAGCGTCGGAATGTCCGGCATGGTCGGGAAGCGGTCCTTGCTCGTGAACGCGAGAATCTTGATCCGTCCCGCGTTGTGATGCGGAATGAGGGGCGTCGAGCCGAGGACGACGACCGGGACCTGGCCGGCGACGAGGTCCTGGACCGCCGGCGCGCCGCCTTTGTACGGCACCTGCTGCATGTCGATTCCGGCGAGCTTCTTGAAAAGCTCGCCCGTGAGATGCTGGCCCGATCCCAGTCCGGAATGTCCGAACGAGAACTTGCCCGGGTTCGCCTTCGCAGCCGCGATGAACTCCTGGATCGTCTTGACCCCGACCGACGGATGCACGGCGATGGCGAGCGGCTGGGTCGTGACCTGCGTCACCGGGACGAAGTCGCGCTGCAGATCGAAGTGCACGTCCTTCATCACGAGATGCAGCGTCTCGACCGGGTCGGCGGCGAAGAGAAACGTGTAGCCATCGGGCGCGGCGCGCGCCACCTCGGTCGCGCCGATGGCGCCCGAGGCGCCGGCGCGGTTTTCGACGACGAATTGCTGGCCCAGCGCGCGGGTGAGCTTGTCGGCGACCACGCGCGCCGCCACGTCGGTCGCGCCGCCCGGCGGAAACGGCACGATGAAGCGTACCGGCTTTGCCGGCCAGGACTGCGCGTGGGCGAGCGAGGCGGCAAATATGCCGAGCGCCAGCAGGATCTTGTTCATCTGAACCCCCTTATCCGAAGACCGCGGGATATCCCGGCGGCGGCGTGAAGCCGAGGTCGCCGCGCCGGAGCACCGCTTCGCGGCCGCCGTGCTGCTCGAGGAGCTCCGCCTGGCGCTGCTTCGCCCGCGCATCCACTTCCGCAGGGTCGCAGATCGCATAGAGGCGCGTCTTGCACTCTTCGATCAGCGCGGCATGCCGCGGATCGGTCGCGAGGTCGTTCAGCTCCTCGGGGTCGGCGGCGAGGTCGAAGAGTTGCGGCCGGTAGGCCACGTAGTGCACGTACTTGTACTTCCCGTGGCGGATCATGAATGCGCCGGTGGTCGATCCCATGCCGTGGTACTCGCACAGGACATTGCGCTGGGGGCGCCGGCCGCGCGCGAGCTCGAAGAGCGAGTGGCCCGGATAGCCTTCGTGGAGCTCAGGCGCGTCCAGGCCGGCGCATTGCAGGATGAAAGGATAGGTATCGACGTGGCTCGCCGGCGTATCGATCTTCGCGCGCGGAATTCCAGGACCCTCGATGACGAGCGGCACGCCGGCCACTTCCTCGTACATCGTCGATTTG
>DASXRW010000494.1:0-5860 GCA_036506355.1 Burkholderiales bacterium | reverse complement strand
GTTGCGCCAGCGCGCCGTGACGCGGTCGCGATCCTCCGGGTGGATCAGCACCTTGAAGTAATCCGGCCACTGCGACGTGTCGGCATCGGGCGCATAGCCGCGGATCTCGCGGAAGCGCGGCGAGTAGAACACCGCGTGCGTCCTGCCGTCCCAGTCGACGATGCCGATCTGGAAGGCGCGCACCACCAGCTCGAGGCGGCGGCGCTCGAAGGCGAGCGCCTCCTCCATCGCGCGCCGCTCGCTCACGTCGATGCTCGCGACGAGGAGACCGATGGTGCGGCCCTGCGCGTCGCTCATCACGGTGCGCGTCTGCATCAGGCTGCGCTCGCGGAAGCGGAACTCGGAGAGCTCGATCGGCGCGCCGGAGCCGCGCTCGAGCGCGTTGCGGTCGTCGGCGAAGATCGCATCGGCCTCGGCCTGCGGCATCACCTGGTAGAGGCTCTTGCCGAGCACCGCGTCGCGCTTCATGCCGAGATAGGTCTCCCAGGTGCGGTTCACGTAGAGGAAGCGCCCTTCGGGATCGCGCATGGCAAGCGACAGCGGCACCGAATCGAACAGATCGTTGATGAACTTGACCTGGTTCCTCAGCGCCTCGTCCTGCGCGCGGCGCTTGCCGATGTCGGTGACCGCGGCGAGGTAGCGCTTCGCCTCGCCCGCCTCGTCGCGCAGCGTGATGCCGTGGCTCTCGACCCACAGCCAGCTGCCGTCGGCGCAGCGCAGGCGCAGCTCGAGCGGCTCCTGCAGCGCAGTGCTGTTGGGCGCCCCGGTGCTCATCAGCCCGGCGAGGAACACCTCGCGCGAGCGGTCGCGGTCCTCGGGGTGGATGAGCGCGCCGAAGATGTTGCCCCACTCGGAGGTATCGGCATCGGCGGCGTAGCCGAGCATCTCCTTGAAGCGCTCTGAAAACCACGCCGTCTCGCCGGCGGTGTCCCAGTCGATGATGCCCGCCTGCGCCGCGCTCACCACCAGCGCCAGGCGCTGGCGCTCGGCGGCGAGTGCCTCCTCCATCGTGCGGCGCTCGGTCATGTCGATGCCCGCCGAGACCACGCCGATCGGCTTGCCGCTCGAATCCGAGAGCGCCCGGCGCGTCATCAGGTAGTAGCGCCCGAGGCGCAGCGTCTCCTGCGGCTCGGGCGTGTAGTCCGGGCCGCGCGCGAGCATCTCGCGATCCAGCCGCTCGATCTCCTCCGCGTCGGCGAGCCGCTGCGGATCGGCGGGCCAGCCCGGCAGCTCGCGCCGGCGCTTGCCGAGCGCCGCATCGCGCGAAACGCCGAAATAACGCTCCCAGGCGCGGTTCACCAGCATGTAGCGCCCCTCGGTGTCGCGCATCGCGACCGAGATCGGCATCGCGTCGACCAGCTCGGCGACGAACTTGGCGCGCTCGGCGAGCTCGGCCTCGATGCGCTTGAGCGGCGTGATGTCGGTGTTGGTGCCGATCAGGCCGACGAGCGTGCCGTCGGCGCGGCGCAGCACGCGCTTCCTGATGATCACCCACTGCGGTCTTCCGTCGGGCCCGGTGCGCAGCGACTCCATCTCGCTCACGCCCTCGCCCTGCGCGATGAGGCGCATGTCCTCGGCGTGGTAGCGCTCCGACTCCTTCTCGCGAAAGAGCTCGAGCACGGTATGGCCGATCGCCTGCTCGCGTGTGACTCCGACCATCTTCAGCCAGGCGTCGTTCACCGTGACGTAGCGCCCCTGCGCGTCCTTGACGTACATCGCGTTGGGGTTGTCGTCGAAGAGCGCGCTGGTCAGCACCATCTGGTCGCGCAGGCTTCTCTCCTGCTCGCGCAGCGCGGTGATGTCGATGTAGGAGGTGATGAAGCGAGCCGCGCGGCCCGCGTCGTCGCGCTGCACCAGGCCCTCCGCGCGCACCCAGAGATAGCCGCCGTCGGCGCGGCGCAGGCGGTATTCCATCGCCTCGGCCGGCTCGTGCGCCGTCGCGCCGGCGCGCGCCTGGATCATGGCGCGGAACTTCTCGAGCACCCGGGGGCCGTCGTCCGGGTGCATCAGGTCGAAGATGCGCCACGCCGACGTGTCGGCGTCGGCGGCGTGGCCGAGCATTTCCTTGAAGCGCTCGGAATACGTGACGACGTCGGTCTCGGCGTCCCATTCGCTGAAGCCCGCCCGGGTCGAACGCACCAGCAGCGCGAGGCGCTCGCGCTCGAGCGCGAGCGCGCGCTGCGCGGCGCGCAGCTCGGAGGTGTCGACGCCCGTGGCGATGAGGCCCGTGACGCGTCCCGCCGCGTCGGTGAAAATCTGGCGGCCGAGCAGGTAGCTGCGGCCGAGGCGCGTGTCCTCGAACAGCAGCGGCGCTGCGTGCGGACCGCGCGCCATCAGCTCGCGGTCGATCGCTTCCGCTTCGCCCGCCACCTTCACGAGCTCGGGGTTGTCCTGCCAGCCGGGCAGCTCGGAGAAGCGCTTGCCGATGGCGTCCTCGCGGCGGATGCCGAAGTAGCGCTCCCAGGTGCGGTTCACCTGCACGAAGCGGCACTCGGTGTCGCGCAGCGCCACCGAGATCGGCAGCGCGTCGACCAGATCGGATTCGAGCTTCGCGCGATCGGCGAGCGCGGCCTGCACGCGCTTGAGCTCCGAGATGTCGGTGCTCGTCGCGACGAGGCCCATCACCGTGCCGTCGTCGCGGGAGAGCACCGCCTTCTTCACGATGCGCCACTGGCCGGGACGCGGCCCCGAATGCTCCGCCTCGGTCGGCTCGGCGGCCGCTCCTTGAGCGATGAGGCGCGCGTCCTCCTCGGCGAAGCGCCGCGCGAGCTCCGGCGGGTAGATGTCGTGCACCGTCCTGCCGACGGCGCGCTCGGCGGGCACGCCGCTCATCTCGCTCCAGCCGCGGTTCACCATGGTGAAGCGTCCCGCGGCGTCCTTGGTGAAGGTCGCGTTCGGGATCTGCCTGACGATCGCCTCGGTAAGCGCGATCTGGTCGCGCAGGCGCTGGTTCGTCGCATGCTGCTCGGTGGTGTCCAGGCTCGCGGTCAGCACGCCGCTCACCCGGCCCTGCTCGTCGGCCATCACGCTGCGCGTCTGCGTATAGCGCCGGCCGCGGTGATCGAACTCGGCGCTCGCGACCCCGCCCGGACCGCGCTCCAGCGCCGCGCGGTCGAGCGCGAGCACCTGCGCCGCCTCCTCTTCGCTCACGCGGCTGCGCGGCGAGCGGCCGAGGACCTCCTCGCGCTTCGAGCCGAAATAGCGCTCCCAGGTGCGGTTGACGAAGAGATAGCGTCCTTCGCGGTCGCGCAGCGAGAGCGCCACCGGCACCGACTCGAAGAGATCGCTGGTGAACTTGACCTGGCTGCGCAGCGCTTGGCGCTCGCGGTCGTCGATCGCGGGCGACGCTTCGCCCGACAGTGCGCGCAGCGCGCGCCTTGCAAATCGTGCAAGCCGTCCAAGCATGCGACCGAGTGGACCCCCTCGCGCAATGATACCGATGCGTACAATTCCCGAAGTGCAAAGACTGATCATCGCCGCCCTCTGCCTCTTCTCGGCGGCTCTCGGGGCGCAGGGCTTTCCGGCGAAGCCGATGCGCCTCATCGTGCCCTACTCCGTGGGCACGCCGCCGGACATCGTCGGCCGCATCGCCGCCGCGCACCTGCAGGAAACGCTCGGGCAGCCGGTCGTCATCGACAACCGGCCCGGCGCGGCCGGCACCATCGGGCTTGCGGAGCTGGCGCGGCAGCCGGCGGACGGATATACGCTGCTCGCCATCGCGATGCCGACTTCGGTCGCGCCGTCGCTGTATCCGGGGAGCCACCTCGATCTCGGGCACGACTTCCAGGCGGTGGGACAGATGGTGTTCTCCTACAACGTGCTCGTCGTGCATCCCGATGTGCCCGCAAGAAGCGCGACCGATCTGGTCGCGCTCCTGAAAGCGCAGCCCGGCCGATACAGCTTCGGCTCGGGCGGCAACGGCACGCCCGCCCACCTTTCGGGCGAGCTGTTCAAGCAGCAGACGGGCGCCTCCGCGCAGCATGTTCCCTACAACCAGCTTCCTCAGGCGGTCGGCGACCTCGTCGCCGGCCGACTGCAGTTCATGTTCCTCGCGTCCGCTCCTGCGGTGGCGCAGGTCAACGCCGGCAAGCTGCGCGCCCTTGCGGTGACCGGCCCGAAGCGCCTCGAGGTGCTCAAGGACGTGCCGACGATGGTCGAGGCGGGATTTGCGGACTTCGTGATTCGCGACTGGCAGGGGCTGATCGTCAAGGCGGGCACGCCGGCGCCGATCGTGGAGCGGCTCAACGCGGAGCTGAACAGGAGCATGGCTCTCCCGAAAGTGCGGGCGCAATTGGAGAAAACCGGCGCCGAGGCGGCGACCGGAACCGCGCGCGCCTTCGATGAATTGATCGCGGCCGAGGTGCAGCGCTGGGACCGGCTGGTGAAGACTGCCCGCATCAAGCCGGACTGAACCCTTTGCAACGATAATCGGGGCGCATGCTCGATCTGCTGATCAAGGGCGGCAGCGTGGTGGACGGCAGCGGCGCGCCGGCGCGCCGTGCCGATGTGGGCATCGCGCAGGGCAAGATCGCCGAGCTCGGCGCCGTTTCCACCGCTGCGCGCAAGACCATCGACGCCGGCGATCTCATCGTCGCGCCCGGCTTCATCGATCCGCACACGCACTACGACGCGCAGATCTGCTGGGACGGCGCCCTCACGCCCTCCTCCTGGCACGGCGTGACCTCGGTCGTGATGGGCAACTGCGGCGTCGGCATCGCGCCGTGCCGGCCGCAGGCGCGCGAGATCGCGATGCGCGATCTCGTCAACGTGGAGGCGATTCCCTTCGAGGTGCTCGCCGCCGGCATCACCTGGGACTGGGAAACGTTCCCGCAGTACATGGACGCCGCCGCGCGCCGCAAGCCCGCGCTCAACCTCGCCTTCCTCGCGCCGCTCACGCCGCTGCGGCACTTCGTCATGGGCGAGGCTTCGCTCGACCGGGCCGCCACCGCGGCCGAGACCGCCGAGATCAAAGGCCTGCTGGGCCAGGCGGTGGATGCCGGAGCTTTTGGCTTCTCCAGCACGCTGCTCAACCAGCACTTGGGCTACCAGGGCCGGCCGCTCGCCTGCCGCAACGCGAGCCGCGACGAGCTCAAGGCCTATTGCAACGCGCTGCGCGAGCGCGGCAAGGGCGCGATCGAGATCGCGATGACCAAGCAGATCGGCGTGATGGACGAGCCGGAGCTCGAGCTGCTCGACTTCATGCTGACGGAAAGCGCGCGGCCGATCACCTTCATCGCCATGTTCGACCGCGACGATATTTCCGAGGCGTTGCGCACCTCGCTCCGGAAGAGCGCGCCGCTGATCGCGCGCGGCGCGCGCCCGCAGACCTCGCCGCTGCCGCTGACGCGCGAGGTCAACATGCGCAATCCGTTCTCCTTCGCCGCGTTTCCATCGTGGCAGCGCGTGTTCGAAGACCAGTCCAAAGCCGCGCAGGCCGCCGTCTATCGGGATGTCAATTTCAGGAACCAGTTCCGCGAGGACCTGAAACGGCCGGCGTCGTTCGGCAACTGGGCGCGCATCGTGGTGCACGAGGTCCGGTCTCCCGAGTTGAAGCACCTGGAAGGCAAGACCGTGGCCGAGGTCGCCGCGGAGCGAGGCGTAGACGGCGTGGATGCAATGCTCGACATCACGCTCGCGGACGACCTGCAGAACGAGTTCACCATGCAGTCGTTCAACACGCGCGTCGAGCGCATGACCGAGATCCTGCAGAACCGCGACATGCTGCTCGGCCTGGGCGACGGCGGCGCGCACCTCGACATGCTGTGCGACTCGGGCTATCCGACCTTCGTGCTCGGCACCTGGGTGCGCGAGCGCGGCGCGCTCACGCTCGAGGAGGCGGTGCGGCGCATGACCTCCGATC
>DASXRW010000493.1:0-10756 GCA_036506355.1 Burkholderiales bacterium | reverse complement strand
TGCTCGCGCGGCGCATCGCGACGCAGCCGCTTTCGCTGCCGAACGCCGGCAGCGTGTTCCGCAATCCGCCCAAGGACCACGCCGCGCGCCTGATCGAGTCCTGCGGCCTCAAGGGTTTCGGCCGCGGCGGCGCGCGCGTCTCCGAGAAGCACGCCAACTTCATCGTCAATCCGCAAGGCGCGGCGCGCGCTTCCGACATCGAATGGCTGATCCAGCACATCCAGCGCATGGTCTACCAGATGAAGGGCGTGGTGCTGCAGACTGAGGTGCGCATCGTGGGTGAGCCCGTATGAAGTTCGGAAGAGTTGCCGTCCTGCTGGGCGGCAAATCCGCGGAGCGGGAAGTGTCGCTCAAGAGTGGCGGCATGGTGCTGAAGGCACTGCGCGCAAAAGGAGTGGATGCGCAGGCGTTCGACCCCAAGGAGCGCGACTTCGCGGCGCTCGAGAAGGAGCGCTTCGAGCGCGTGTTCATCGCGCTTCACGGGCGCTTCGGCGAGGACGGCACGGTGCAGGGCATCCTCGAATGGCTCGGCATTCCCTACACCGGCAGCGGCGTGCTTGCTTCGGCGCTCGCGATGGACAAGCTGCGCACCAAGCGCATCTGGCAGGCCGAAGGCCTGCCGACGCCGCCTTATGCGGTGCTCGATAAGGCGAGCGATCTTAGCGCGGTGGCGAAAAAACTCGGGCTGCCGCTGATGGTGAAGCCCGCGAGCGAAGGCTCGTCGATCGGCATGTCGAAAGTGCGCAGCGCCGGCGCGCTCGACGAGGCCTACGCGCTCGCCGCGAACTACGACCGCGTGGTGATCGCCGAGAAATTCGTCGAGGGCATCGAACTCACCGTCGGCATCCTCGGCGAGCAGGTGCTGCCGATCATCAAGCTCGAGACGCCGCGCGACTTCTACGACTACGAGGCGAAATACATCGCCGACGATACGCGCTATCTCATCCCGAGCGGACTCAGCGCGAAGAAAGAGAGCGAGATCCAGGCGCTCTGCCTCAAGGCGTTCCGCACACTCGGCTGCCAGGGTTGGGGGCGCGTGGACCTGATGCTCAACAAGCAGGGCCGGCCGCTCCTGTTGGAAGTGAACACCTCGCCGGGCATGACCGATCACTCGCTGGTGCCCATGGCCGCGCGAGCCGTCGGGCTCTCGTACGAGGACCTCTGCGTGAAGATTCTGGAAGGCGCCCATGTGGGATAACGCGCGCCTGCTCAACGCGGCGGCCGGATTCCTCGTCGGGCTGGTGGCGCTCGCCTTCGCGTTCGCCGGCCTGCACTGGCTGCTGCGCACGGCGCCCTTCCCCGTGCGCATCGTCGAGCTGCGCACGCCGCTCAAACAGGCGTCTCGCGTGGAGGTCGAAACGGTCCTCGCGCGGCACGGCGCGGGCAACTTCTTCGCCGTGCCGATCGACGAGCTGCGCGGCGCGATCGAGCGGCTGCCCTGGGTGCGCGCGGCCGCAGTGCGGCGCGTATGGCCTGACCGCCTGGAGATCGCGATCGAGGAGCACGTGGCGCTCGCGCGCTGGGGCGCCGACGCGCTCGTCAACACGCACGGCGAGCGCTTTAGCGCGGCGACGGATGCACCCTTGCCGGTTTTCATCGGACCGCCGGGCAGCGAGGCCGAGGTGACGCGCCGCTACGCGCGCTTTTCCAGGCTGCTCGCGCCGCTCGGCAGTCCGCTCGAGCGCATCGCACTGAGCCCGCGCCATGCCTGGAGGCTGAGGCTTGCGAGCGGCCTGCAGCTCACGCTCGGCCGCGATGCGGACCTCGCGGAGCAAAGGCTCCAACGGTTCGTCGACGCTTATGCCGGAGTCATGGACGCCGCGCGGCGCGCGCCGGAGGTAGTCGACCTGCGCTACCCCAACGGTTTTGCCTTGCGGGTGAAGGGCTGATGGCAAAGGAAAACAAGAACCTAGTCGTCGCGCTTGACATCGGTACCTCGAAGGTGGCCTGCCTCGTCGCCGAGGTCGGGCCCGACGGCGTGCTCGACATCCTCGGCATGGGCTCGCACGAATCGAAAGGCCTGAAAAAGGGCGTGGTGGTCAACATCGAGGCGACGGTGGCCGCGATCCAGCGCGCGCTCGAGGAAGCCGAGCTGATGGCCGATTGCAAGATCAGCTCCGCTTTCGTCGGCATCGCCGGCAGCCACATCAGGAGCTTCAATTCCACGGGGATGGTCGCGGTGAAGGACCGCGAGGTCGGCGTGCTCGACGTCGACCGCGCGATCGAGACCGCGCGCGCGGTCAATATTCCCACCGACCAACAGATCCTGCACGTGCTGCGCCAGGAGTTCATCATCGACGGGCAGGAGGACGTGCGCGAGCCGATCGGCATGTCGGGCGTGCGCCTGGAGGTGAAGGTGCACATCGTGACCGGCGCGGTGTCCGCGGCGCAGAACATCATCAAGTGCGTGCGCCGCTGCGGCATCGAGGTGAAGGACCTGATCCTGCAGCCGCTCGCGTCCTCGCGTGCGGTGCTGTCGGAGGACGAAAAGGACCTCGGCGTGTGCCTGCTCGACATTGGCGGCGGCACCACCGACATCGCGGTGTTCACGCACGGCGCGATCCGCCACACGGCGGTCGTGCCGATCGCCGGCGATCAGATCACGAACGATATCGCTATGGCGCTGCGCACCCCGACGGCGGACGCCGAGATTCTCAAGATCCGCCACGGCGTGGCGCTGCGGCAACTCGCCGATCCGAACCAGATGCTCGAGGTGCCGGGTATCGGCGAGCGCGGCGCGAGGTCGCTCTCGCGGCAGACGCTCGCCGAGGTGATCGAGCCGCGCGTCGAGGAGCTCTATTCGCTGGTTCAGCAGGTGCTGCGCGAGTCGGGTTTCGAGGAGCTGCTCTCCAGCGGCGTCGTGCTCACCGGCGGCTCGGCGGTGATGCGCGGCATGGTCGAGCTGGGCGAGGAGATCTTCCACATGCCGGTGCGCATCGGCGTGCCGCGCTATGCCGGCGGGCTCGCCGACGTGGTGCGCGCGCCGCGCTATGCCACGGCGGTGGGCCTGCTGCTCGAGGGCACCGCACAGCTCCATCACGGAAAGCTTTCGCGCCAGAGCGGCTCGGTGAGTGCCGTTCTGGGGCGCATGCGGGAGTGGTTTCAACGCAACTTTTAGAAGTCAAAACAATGGCAAGGAGATAATAACATGTTCGAAATCGTAGACAGTCAGGTAACGGGGCCGGTGATCAAGGTGATCGGCGTCGGCGGCGCCGGCGGCAACGCCGTCAACCACATGATCGAGCAGGCCGTGCAGGGCGTGGAGTTCATCGCGGTCAACACCGACGCGCAGGTGCTCTCGCGCAACAAGGCCGGCAATCAGATCCAGCTCGGCACAAGCGGTCTTGGCGCCGGCGCGAAGCCCGAGGAGGCGCGCGCCGTCGCCATCGCCGATCGCGACCGCATCGAGGAAGCCGTCGCCGGAGCGCACATGGTCTTCATTACCGCGGGCATGGGCGGCGGCACGGGCACGGGCGCCGCACCCGTGATCGCCGAGGTGGCGCGCGCGCTCGGCATCCTCACGGTGGCGGTGGTGACCAAGCCGTTCACCTTCGAGGGCTCCAAGCGCATGAAGATCGCCGAGCAGGGACTCGAAGCCCTGGCGCCGCACGTCGATTCGCTGATCGTGATCCTCAACGACAAGCTCGAGGAGGTGTTGGGCGAGGACGTCACGCAGGAGGACGCGTTCAAGGCGGCCGACGACGTGCTGAACAACGCCGTCGCCGGCATTGCGGAGATCATCAACAACCCGGGTCTGGTGAACGTCGACTTCCAGGACGTGCGCACGGTGATGTCGGAGCAGGGCATGGCGATGATGGGCTCGGCGATGGCGAGCGGCATCGACCGGGCGCGCATCGCCGCCGAGCAGGCGATCGCTTGTCCGCTGCTCGAGGGCGTCAACCTCGCCGGGGCACGCGGCGTGCTGGTCAATATCACGGCGTCCAAGTCGAGTCTCAAGCTGCGCGAGACGAAGGAGGTGATGAACATCGTCCGCACGTTCGCCGCCGAGGATGCGACCATCATCTACGGCGGTGTCTACGACGACTCGCTCGCCGATCAGCTGCGCGTCACGGTAGTGGCCACCGGCCTGGGCATGGCGGCCGCGAGGCAGCCCAAGCCGCAGCTTGTCGTGTCGCAGAAGACCGGGACGGACAACCTGCCCGGACCGGTGGACTACCAGCAGCTCGACGCCGTGCCGGCGGTCATCCGCCGCAATCGCGCCTCGACGGTCGAGGCCCTGCAGCAGAGCGGCGTCGACAAGTACGACATCCCCGCCTTCCTGCGCAAGCAGGCGGACTGAGCCAGCCGCGCGCGGGGCGCCTCCTCCTTGCCGGAGGTGCTCCGCTTTTTGGATCTGCTGTGTCATGATTTGCGGTAAGGGGGTAGAGAATGGCCGGAAACGAGCGCGCAGACACCGACGCCGCGATCGCGGGCGGGGCGGCTTTCAATGCGCTGTACGAGCATGCAGCGATGGGCGTGGCGCTGTTTTCCATCGGCGGGCGCTTCCTGAGGGCCAATCCGGCGCTGTGCCGCCTGCTCGGCTACAGCGAGGAGGAGCTCTTGCAGAAGACGCACCTGGATGTGGTGCATCTCGAGGATCTGGAAGCCACCGCGGTGGCCCGGGCGCAGGCGATCTCGGGCAAAAGCAAAGCGCGCATCACCGAAAGGCGCTACGTGCACAAGGACGGCTCCACTGTCTGGGCGCACGCCAGCGGCGCCGTGGTGCGCGACACTGCGGACACTCCGCTGTGCACGGTATTGCTGGTGCACGATGTCACGGGACTGAAGCGCTCGCTGCGCGCTGCCAAGCGCCGCTTTCGCCGGCTGATCGAGATGGGCTCGGACTGGTACTGGGTGCAGGACGTCGAGTTCCGCTTCGTCGAGGTACCGGGAATCGATGTACAGGAGCTTGACGACACGGACATCGTGATCGGCAAGCCGCGCTGGGAGCTGCCGGGACTCGGCGCGCTGCCGGAGAAAGCCTGGGAACAGCACCGCGCCAAGCTCGCGCGCCACGAGTCGTTCTCCGATTTTGTCTTCCTGCGCCACAACAAGGCCGGCGAGCTGCGTTATTTGTCCGTCAGCGGCGAGCCGCTGTTCGACGAAAAGGGCAACTTCCGGGGCTATCACGGCGTCGGCAAGGACATCACCGAGCGCGCGCGCGATCAGAAGGCGATCGAGGACAGCGAAAAGCGCTACCGCACGCTGTTTGATGCCAATCCCTATCCCATGTGGGTGGTCGACGCGAAGACCCTCGTCTTCCTGGCGATCAACGAGGCGGCGATCCGCCTCTACGGCTATTCCAAGGAAGAGTTCCTGGCGCTCTCCGCCGAGCAGATCCGTCCGGAAGAAGACATCGACGACCTGCGCAAGGCCTTCGAGGATCCGGGGAACTATCGCAGCCGCATCTGGCGCCACCGCAAGAAAAGCGGCGAGGTGATTCCGGTCAAGATCACCTCCTTCAATCTCGACTTCGGCGGCCGGCGCGCCCGGCTCGGCGTGATCGAGGATCTTACCGAGCGGCTGCAGGCCGAGGAGCGCGCCCGGCAAAGCGAGCGCCGCTACCGGGAATTGCTCGCGGCGCAAGGCTCCGGTAGTTCGAGCTGAGCATGGCCTCTGCTAAAATCGCTGCTCGCATAAGCGGTTAGTCATGCTGCGGCAACGCACTCTCAAAACGCTGGTCTCTGCTTCGGGCGTCGGGCTCCATACCGGACAGAAGGTGCGCATGAGCCTGCGCCCGGCGCCCCCGGACACGGGCATCGTCTTCCGGCGTATCGACCTCGCCTCTCCGGTCGATCTTCCGGCTCGCGCCGAGCTCGTCGGCGAGACGCGCCTGTCCTCGTGCTTGGTGCGCGATGGCGTGAAGATCTACACCGTCGAGCATCTGATGTCCGCGCTCGGTGGACTCGGCGTGGACAACGTCTACGTGGATCTCGACGCCTCTGAGCTGCCCATTATGGACGGCAGCGCGTCGCCCTTCGTGCTGCTCATCCAGCAGGCGGGCATCGTCGAGCAGGCGGCGCCGAAACGGTTCCTGCGCGTCACGCGCCGCGTGGAGGTCAGGGACGCCGACAAATGGGCGCGCCTTGAGCCGTTCGAGGGCTACAAGCTTTCGTTCTCGATCGATTTCCGCCACCCCGTGATCGAGCGCTCGACCCAGGCCGTGGAGGTCAATTTCGCGGAGACTTCCTACCTGAAAGAGATCGCTCGGGCACGCACCTTCGGCTTCATGCACGAGGTGGAAGATTTGCGCGACAGCGGGCTTGCGCTCGGCGGCGGCCTCGACAACGCCGTGGTGCTCGATGAATACCGCGTGCTCAACGCCGAAGGCCTGCGCTTCGCCGACGAATTCATCCGGCACAAGCTACTCGATGCGATCGGCGATCTTTATCTTCTGGGCAAGCCGCTGCTCGGCGCGTTCTCGGCCCACAAGTCCGGCCATGCCCTGAACAACCGCCTGCTGCGCGCAGTTCTCGCACAGGCGGGCGCCCTGGAAACGGTGAGCTTCGAGCGTCCGGAAGACACGCCCGCCGGGGTCGCCCGGCTCGCCACGCAGTACGGCTAGTCTTCCGGAAGAACTCCGTGGCGCCGCAGCATTTTCGCCAGCGCTTCGCGCGCCGGCGACGGGGCGAGGCGCCGGTGCAAGGCGCGCAGGCTCGCGAGCGCATGTGTGGAGAAATGCACGGTTTTTTGCGTTTCCGATGCGCCGATGCGAGGCCTGTTTGGTTGCACCCTCACCGAAACTGAATTAACCTGAAATCGCCGTTCTAGCAGCAATTGGCTCAGGGCCGGGCCAAGCAGCCGCAGCTTCGCCGCGGTCGCGGAATTCGCGGCGATGAGCGCCAGGTTACCGTCCCTGATATTGCCGACGCGGGTCTCTCGGGCGAGGTCCGCGGACAAAAAGCCGTTGACGAGCACGGTGAGGGCGCGCAAGTCCCGCGTCTTCGCCACGAGCGGTTGCAAATCGCCTTGGGCCGAGAGGATCCGGTCGAGTTTGGTAAGGCGCAAACGAGTCACGTACTCGGGAGGGGAGACGTGCAGATTATCCTGATCTCGGACCGTCTGGCCAAGGCGAGGTCAGTGACTTTGTCGCTCGGACATCTGCTCGCGAGCGGCCTCCTGATGTTCCTCATGGTCCTGAGCGCCACCGCCGGCGTGTACTGGCTGACCTTGCGTTACGCGGCGGCAGTGCCGCTGCCCGCGCTGCATCGCCTGGTGCTCGCGGCGCAGGAGACCGAAGCCGAGCACAGCCGTACATTCGTGCAGCAGAACCTGAATGCGATGGCGGTCAAGCTCGGCGAGATGCAGGCGCATCTCACGCGCCTCGACGCGCTCGGCGAGCGGCTCGCCTCGCTCGCCGGCGTGCGCGACATTCGCTTCGCGGAAGCGCCCGGCCTCGGCGGCGCTGCGCCCACCCTGATGCCGCCGCAGAATCTCTCGCTGGGCGATTTCAGCGAGAAGCTGCTCGAGCTCTCGCGGCAGCTTGAAAACCGCAACGACATGCTCGGCGTGCTCGAGTCGCAGCTGTTCGAGCAGGCGGTCAAGAAGAAGCTGATGCCCACGATGATGCCGGTGAGCGCGCCGTTCAACGCCTCGGGTTTCGGGCGGCGCGTCGATCCCTTCACCGGCCAGTGGGCGATGCACGAAGGCATCGACTTCCTCGCCGACGCCGGCTCGCCGGTGGCCGCCGCCGCCGGCGGCGTGGTCGTCTTCGCCGGCTTTCATCCGCAGTACGGCTACGTGATCGACATCGATCACGGCAACGACCTCGTCACCCGCTACGCGCACTGCTCGAAGCTGCTCGTCAGGGAAGGCGACGTCGTCGCCCGCGGACGCAAGATTGCCGAAACCGGATCGACCGGACGCTCCACCGGGCCGCATCTGCACTTCGAAGTGCGCTTCCGCGGGGCCGCGCAGAACCCGGCCAAGTTCCTGCTGGCATCCAAGCCCGGCGCGCACGCGGCCGCGCGCGCCAAGTAGTTCCGCTTTACCGCTAAAATCACGGGTTTTGCAGGGGTGGTCGGTGCGCGCCGACCGCCCCGCCCATGATGGCCAAAACCACCGAGTTTCTCCGCGAGAGTCTAGAAGTCCTGTGGCGCGTTCCGACGCGGCTCTTCGGCAGCCGCAACGAGCGGCTGCTAAAGACCTACGCCGGCAACGTGGCGCGCATCAACGCGCTCGAGCCGCAGATTGCGGCGCTCTCGGACGGCGCGCTCGCCGGCAAGACCAACGAGCTCAAGAAACGCCACGCCGAAGGCGCGAGCGTTGATGAGCTGCTGCCCGAGGCTTTCGCCGTGGTGCGCGAGGCCGCCAAGCGCACGCTGCGCATGCGCCACTTCGACGTGCAGCTCGTCGGCGGCATGGTGCTGCACGCGGGCAAGATCGCCGAGATGAAGACCGGCGAGGGCAAAACGCTGGTCGCCACGCTGCCGGCATATCTCAACGCGCTCACCGGGAAGAGCGTGCACATCGTCACGGTGAACGACTACCTCGCGCGGCGCGACGCCGAGTGGATGGGCAAGATCTACAAGTTCCTCGGCCTCTCGGTCGGCGTGAACCTGCCGCACATGGATCCGGAGGACAAGCGCAAGGCCTATGCCGCCGACATCACCTACGGCACGAACAACGAGTTCGGCTTCGACTACCTGCGCGACAACATGGCGATGCACGTCGAGGAGCGCTTCCAGCGCGGCCTCAACTACGCGATCGTCGACGAGGTCGACTCGATCCTGATCGACGAGGCGCGTACGCCGCTCATCATCTCGGGACAGGCCGAGGACCGCACCGAGATCTACTACAAGATGAACGAGGTCGCGCCGCTGCTCACGCGGCAGAAGGAGGAAAAGAAGCTGGACCAGCCCGAGCCCCCGGGCGATTTCTTCGTCGACGAGAAGAACCACCAGATCGTCTTGTCCGAGGCCGGGCACGAGAAGGCCGAGCAGATCCTCACGCGCATCGGCATGCTGCCGCAGGGCGCAAGCCTCTACGAGCCGGCCTACATCAACCTCGTCCACCACTTGTACGCCGCGCTCCGGGCGCATCATCTGTTCCACCGTGATCAGCACTATGTGGTGCAGAACGACGAGGTAGTGATCGTCGACGAGTTTACCGGCCGGCTGATGCAGGGACGGCGCTGGTCCGACGGCCTGCACCAGGCGGTCGAGGCGAAGGAGAACGTGGCGATCCAGAACGAGAACCAAACGCTCGCCTCGATCACCTTCCAGAACTACTTCCGCATGTACGGCAAGCTCGCCGGCATGACCGGCACCGCCGACACCGAGGCCTACGAGTTCCAGCAGATCTACGGCCTTGAGGTGGTGGTGGTGCCGACGCACATGAAGATGATCCGCGCCGACCGCCAGGACCAGGTCTACCGCACGGCCACGGAGAAGCACCTCGCGGTGATTAAGGATATCCGCGACTGCTACGAGCGCGGCCAGCCGGTGCTCGTCGGCACCACCTCGATCGAGAACTCGGAGCTGCTCTCGGGTCTGCTCGGCAAGGAGAAGCTCGCGCACCAGGTGCTCAACGCCAAGCAGCACGCGCGGGAGGCGGAGATCATCGCGCAGGCCGGCCGCCCGAAGATGATCACCATCGCCACCAACATGGCCGGCCGCGGCACCGACATCGTGCTCGGCGGCAACGTCGAGAAGCAGTGCGATCTCGTCGAAGCGACGGAGAACCTGCCGCCCGAGGAGAAGCGCATCCGCGTCGACCAGCTGCGCGGCGAATGGCAGGCGCTGCACGACCAGGTGGTGAAGGCGGGCGGCCTGCACATCATCGGCACTGAGCGGCATGAGTCGCGGCGCATCGACAACCAGCTGCGCGGCCGCTCCGGCCGCCAGGGCGACCCCGGCAGCTCGCGCTTTTACATGTCGCTCGAGGACCCGCTGCTCAGGATCTTCGCCGGCGAGCGCATCAACCGCATCATGGTGATGCTCAAGATGCCCGAGGGCGAGGCGATCGAGCACGCCATGGTGACGCGCTCCATCGAAAGCGCCCAGCGCAAGGTCGAGGCGCGCAATTTCGATATCAGGAAGCAGCTCCTGGAGTACGACGACGTCGCCAACGACCAGCGCAAAACGATCTACGCGCTGAGGAACGAATTGCTCGAGTCGAGCGATGTGTCGCCGCGCATCGCCGACCTGCGTGCGGGCGTGCTCTACGACATGTTCCGCCTGTACGTCCCCGAGGAGAGCGTCGAGGAGCAGTGGGACATCGGCGGCCTGGAAGCGGCCCTGAAGGCCGACTTCAACCTCGAGCTGCCGCTGCGCGCCTGGCTCGAAAGCGAGCCCGAGCTGCAGGACGAGGCGCTGCTCAAGCGCATCGTCGAGAAGGTGCAAGCCGCGTACGACGCCAAGCTGCCCGCCGGTGCCGAAGCTTCCCTCCGCCAGTACGAGCGCTACGTCATGCTGCAGATCCTCGACGCCCACTGGCGCGAGCACCTGGCGGCGCTCGACCACCTGCGCCAGGGCATCCACCTGCGCGGCTACGCGCAGAAGAATCCGAAGCAGGAGTACAAGCGCGAGGCCTTCGAGCTCTTCGGCGTCATGGTCGAGGCGGTCAAGCTCGAGGTCATCAAGACGCTGACTGCGGTGGAGATCCGCACGCAGGAGGACATCAAGCCCGACGACCAGGCGCATATCGAGAACCTCAGGACACAGCACCCGAGCACCATGGGCGTGGACGAGGAGCCGGCATACGATGGCAATGGCGACGTGGCGCTCGCCGAGGCGGCGATCAAGAAGAAGGCGCA
>DASXRW010000492.1:0-5490 GCA_036506355.1 Burkholderiales bacterium | reverse complement strand
GCTCGCCGCGGACGTGATCGGCAAGGGCGCGCACGCGCTCAATCCGCGCGGCGAGTTCTATTCGACGGAGAACATCCAGGAGCGCCTGGCGCTGCGCAATTACTTGGACGAGCTGCGCGGCACGGGCGAGCGCACCGGCGGCCCGGCGGCGCTCGACAACACCGACCGCAAGCGGTTTGCGGATCAGCTCGACAGGTTCCTGACGAAATTCGGGGTCAGAGCCCGTGCTCAGCGTCCGAGGTAATCGCGCAGCCTACGATGCGTACGCTGCGGAACTCGCCGAGGTCGAGGAGGGCGCGCTCGCCGGTGACGATGACATTGACGCGACCCGCGACAGCGCACTCGAGGACGCGATTGTCCGGGTCGTCTTTCAGGATCTTCAGCCGGCGCGCGGGCCTCACGGTGGCGGCGAGCTCGTCCAGGAACAGCGAAGGGGAAAGCCATGAACATCAAAGGCGTGTTGCTCAGCACGGCGGCCGCGATCGCGTTTGCGGCGGTGGGTTGCCAGCCACACGCCCGCCTCCGGCCCCTTCGCTGAAAATTTCGGGGAACGCGCCCTGCGGGGCGCGACAACCCGATAAAATCGCGCACCCATGGATGACTCCGACGCGACGATCAGCGACGACATCTTTTCGCTCGACGCCGCACCGCCCGCACGACAGGCCCTGTCCCGCGAGGAGCTGCTCGCGCGCGTGAGCGCCCTGATGCAAAGCTGCGAGGGATGCGAGAAGGTCGAAGTGGTCGGCGTGACGCCCCTCGATGGCCCGGATACCGACGGCTGCAACTGGTCATTCACGCTGGTGCTCGACGCGGCGGGCGTGCCGCCGGAGGTCTATGGGCTCGCCTACGCGTCGGTGATCGCCATGGCCCGGGCGAGCTGGAACCTGCAGTAAGCCTGCTCGCATACGCGAATACCGCGAAACGTTTTTCAAGCCGTATCGGATCGTCTACCGCGTGCAAGGATCGCGGGTCGACGTGTACCTGATTGCCGACGGCCGGCGCGACTTGAACGCGCAGAGCGTGTGACGGAGCATTGCGAATGGACATCAAGCCGATCCGGAGGCCTGCGAGAAGAAGCACTTCCCCATGGACCTGCATCGCGAGCTCGGGATTGCGGCCGAGTCGCTGATCAAGCAGGCCGAGCGCCGCCAGGCGGCGTAAAGCAAAAGCCAAAAGGATTCGGCGTCAGACCCCGGCGATGAAGCTCGAGCTCAACCGCAACTCGCTGTTCGCGGTCCTGCTGCGCTCGCCGTGGTGGATCGCGGCGCTGGTCGCGGCGGGGATTTTCGGCGTGACGAAGCTCTTCCTGCCGGCGGGGTTCGCGCTCTTCGCCGCGTTGCCTTTCATCGTGATCGCGCTCTACGCCGCCTGGAAGCAGCTGCGCGCGCCGAGCGCCGCGCGGATCGCCAAGGCGCTGGAGCGTCTCACCGCGCTGTCGCGCGAGGACTTCACCGCGGCGCTCGAGGCGGGCTGGCGCGAGCAGGGTTACGAGGTGAGCCGTTCTAAAAGTACGCAGGTCGACCTGGAGCTGCGGCGCGAGGGCAGGCTCGCGCTCGTCGGCTGCCGGCGCTGGAAGGCGGCGAGCACCGGCGTCGAGCCGCTGCGCGAGCTGCACGCGGCGGGCCGGGCGCGCGAGGCGCAGGAGCTGATCTACGTCGCGGCGGGCGAGATCACGCAGCAGGCGCGCGCGTTCGCGGAGGCAAACGCGATTCGCCTCGTGCACGGCGCCGAGCTTGCGGCGCTCACGAAAAATTCGGTGCGGCTTACGCGGGGGTGATGGTGGTGCTGGAGAAGGTCTGCTTGCAGCGCGGGTAGTTGGTGCAGCCCCAGAACATGCGGCCTTCGCGGGTGCTCTTGCGGGCGGTCATCTTGATGGAGCAGCGGGGGCAGGTCGGCGTGAGGAAGTCGCCCTTGGTCGCGAACTTGAGGAGGCCGAGCCCCTTCTCCGGCGGCAGCGCCGCGAGCTTCTCGAGGAGCGCCGCGGCGTCGATCAGCTGGATGTTTTCCTTCGACGCGTAGCGCCCCGCCTCCGGCGTGAACCGGCCGGCGGTGACCATCACGCCTTCGGCGACGTTGGCCGAGGTCATGGCGCCGCGCAGCTCGAGCAGCGGCTTGATGCCGATCGGGTAGGCGTCCCACGCCTTGCAATGCACGAGGATCGAAGCGGTGTCGGCGCCCGCCGCGTAAAGGTTGATGTCGACGCCGCCGTCGGCGCGGTCGTGCGTGATGCCGGTCCTGAAGCCGAGCTCCTCGTAATAGGCGGCGCACAGCTCTTCCAGGCGCCGCCACTCGAGGTGCTTAAGCAGCTCGCGGGTCCATTTTCCGGTGCTCAGCCTCGCGAGGTGGGCGGCCTGGCCGGGCTCGCCGCTCGGCCGCGTGGCCCGGCGAACCAGCGCTACTGCGGCTGCCGGCGCTCCGGCGGCCCAGGTGAAAGGCAGCCAGATCGCCGCGAACGCGCCCCTCACGATCTCGCCGGCCAGGTTTCGTTCTTGTCGTTGCATGCGCCATGCTAGCTGCTTTATGGCATAAGCGCGCTAACGAACAGTGAGTTGCCGCCGCGAGGCGTAGCGTGCAAGCGTGAAGGATTTTCTTCACCTGCACCACGGGCGCTACGAGGCGCTGCGTCCCCGGCCGTTCGGGATGGGCGCGTTTCACGATTTCGCCGCCGTCGTCGCGCGGCTCCAGGAGCCGGGGCTGAAATCCTCGCGCGGCAGATACGCCGGCAAGCCCGCGCCGCAGCTGCGGCGCGTCGAGGAGGCCGACGGCCGCTGGTACGACGAAGGCGGCAACACGCAGACGCGCGTCGCGAGGCGCGCGCTCAAGGCATGAACCAGCGGGTGAATCGCTCGTTGATCGCCGGCGCGCTCGCCGCCGCGCTGCTGCTGGTCTCGGGCAGCGTACCGGCCCAGGGCCCGTTCCCCGGCGACGATGCCGCGATCACCGCCGCCGTGCAGCTCGTGCTCTGGAAGGAGGGCTCGCTCGCGGACACCGACATCCGCGTCGAGACCGCCGACGGCGCGGTCACGCTGCGCGGCTTCGCCGGCACGATGGAGGACATCGCCACGGCGGGCAGGCTCGCGCGCGCCGTGCGCGGCGTGCGCGGGGTCACCAACGCGATTCGCGTGGCGAACAAGTCCTCGCGGGCTTAAGAAAATTCGGGGTCTGACCCCAGGGCAGGACGTAGTACCCTGTGCGAAGGGGGCAGCCATGAAGTGGGAGCGCATCGAGGGCAACTGGAGCGAATACAAGCTGAACGCCAGGACGCGCTGGGGCCGGCTGTCGCGCGTGGAGCTCGACCGCATCGCCGGCAACCGCGAGCAGCTCGTCGGCAAGATCTGCGAGGCCTACGGCATGTCGCAGGAGGAAGCGCAGCAGCAGCTCGCCGCCTGGCACGCGGCGCTGCGCGACGTCAATCCGTTCCGCTAGGCAGCCCGCTTTTCCGGGACTCGAGCGCGTCCCAGCGCTCGAGCTTCTCCATCAGCAGGCGCTCGATCTCGGCGCTGCGCTCGCGATCGGCGCGTAACGCCTCCGGCGGCTGGCGGTAGTAGTCGGGCGCCGTCACCTTTGCCGTGAGCGCGTGCTGCTCGGCTTCCAGTGCCTGAATCTCTGCCGGCATTGATTCCAGCTCGCGCGTTTCCTTGTAAGTCAATTTGCGGGCGGAAACCCCCCGCTCGCGCGGAGCGCTCGCTTGCCCCCTTGACAGGGGGGCGACAGAACGAACCTCACCGCGCTGGCGCAGGTAGTCGCTGTAGCCGCCGGCGTATTCCTTCCATGAGCCGCCGCCTTCGGCGGCGACGGTCTGCGTGACGACGTTGTCGAGGAACGCGCGGTCGTGCGAGACCAGCAGGATGGTGCCCGAGTAGTCCTGCAGCGCCGCTTCCAGGAGCTCGAGCGACTCGATGTCGAGGTCGTTGGTGGGCTCGTCCAGCACGAGGACATTGGCGGGGCGCGCGAAGAGGCGCGCGAGGAGCAGGCGGTTCCTCTCGCCGCCGGAGAGCATCGCGACTTTCGACTGGGCGCGGCGCGGCGGGAAGAGGAAGTCGCCGAGGTAGCTCATGATGTGCTTGCGCCGCACATTGCCAAATGAGGGAAGATCGACCCACTCCGAGCCGGGGCTGATGGTGTCGGCGACGCTCGCGTCCAGATCGAGCGCGGCGCGCATCTGGTCGAAGTAGGCGGGCTGCAGGTTCGCGCCCAGGCGCACTAGACCCGAGTCGGGCGCGAGAGTGCCGAGGATCAGCTTCAAGAGCGTGGTCTTGCCGGCGCCGTTCGGGCCGATGAGGCCGATGCGGTCGCCGCGCGACACGATCAGGTCGAGGTGTTTGACGATGCGGCGATCGCCGAAGGTTTTATTTACCTTGAGAAACTCTGAAACCAGCTTGCCGGAGCGCTGGCCTTCACCGATCGCGAGCCTCACGTTGCCGGAGCGGCTGCGGCGCGCGGCGCGCTCCTCGCGCAGGCGCTCGAGGCGCCGCACGCGGCCTTCGTTCCTGGTGCGGCGCGCCTCGATGCCTTTCCTGATCCAGGCTTCCTCCTGCGCCCAGAACTTGTCGAACCTGGCGTGCACCACCGATTCGACCGCGAGCTGCTCGGCCTTTCGCGCTTCGTACGCGGAGAAGTTGCCGGGGAAGGAGGCGAGGCGCCCGCGGTCGAGCTCGAGGATGCGCGTGGCGACGCGGTCGAGGAAGGCGCGGTCGTGGGTGACGAAGATCGCCGCCGGCTGCCGCGCGAGCAGATTTTCCAGCGCGAGGATGCCGTCGATGTCCAGGTGATTGGTCGGCTCGTCGAGGAGCAGCACGTCGGGCTCCTGCGCGAAGGCGGCGGCGAGCGCGGCGCGCTTCGTCTCGCCGCCGGAGGCCTTGGCCGGATCGAGCTGCGGGTCGACGCCGAGGCGGTGGAAAAATTCTTCCAGCTTGTGCGCGGCGGCTGGTGGAGCACCTTGGAAAATGAGGGGGAACGCAGGCTCCTGCGGGACGAGCACGATGCGCAGGCCGTCGCGCTTCCTCAGCTCGCCGTCGTCCAAAGAAACCGTGCCGGCGAGGATGCCCAATAAAGAGCTCTTGCCGGTGCCGTTGCGGCCGATGAGGCCGATGCGCTCGCGCTCTTCGAGCGCGAACGAGGCGCGCTCGAGGAGCGGCAGGTCGCCGTAGGCGAGATCGGCGTTGGCGAGGGTTAAAAGCGGCATCGTTCGTGCACGGATTTTCTATTTCAAGCGTGGTGCGTAGGGCAGCGTCACGAACGTCAAATAGCAGCCGGCCGGAGCGCGATAGCGAGCTCTTCGGTGAATTTTATCGCCGAGGCACTCCAACCCAATCACGGACCAGCGGATCGGGTTTTTTGAAGAGAAGAGACGCCTTTGTAATTAACCGGAGCGGCGGCGCAATCAGCGTATGCTGGGCGATGGCCAAAGGCTCGCTGAATTATCCGCGCTACAACCCGAGCCGCCTGCGCCCGAAGGGCGCGGGCGCGTTCTTCGACTTCGCGCTCGGC
>DASXRW010000491.1:0-1726 GCA_036506355.1 Burkholderiales bacterium | reverse complement strand
GATGAGGCCGATGATCGGCGCAACCCAGCGCTCCGATTCGCGCCGCACCTCGAAGCGCCGCGCGAAAAGGCCGTAGGCGCCGTAGGAGGCGAGCACGGCGCCGAGCGCCGCGCCGGCGAACGCGGCGGTCTTGGTCATCAGACCGATGGTCGCAAAGGTGCCGATGAAGATGGCGACGATCATGCCGGCATAGCGGCGCAGCAGGGCGAGCAGCGCCGGTCCCGCGGCCATTTGCCAGATGTTCGTCGCGAGCGCCGGCATCACCATCAGCGCCGCCGCCTGCGCCGGCGCCATGACGATGCTGAGCAGGCCCATCACCACGGTGGGCAGGCCGATGCCGATCGCACCCTTGATGAAGCCGGCGAAGAGAAAGGCGAGCGCGATGAAGACCAGCGGTGCCGCGCCCTCGGTCACTACTGCGCGGGAACGGCCTTGGCCGGAGCGTCGATGCGGATCACCTTGGTGTACTGGCGATCGTCGAGCGTGAACGTGACGCGCGCCTGGGCGGGATAGCTCGTCTTCAGCAGGTACGAGGTATCGACGTCCTTCGCATCGAACTCGGTCCGGATCCAGCCGCGCACCGAGCCGAACGGCCGCTGCGGCGCTTCGCTCAGGATCTTCTCGACCTTAGCGAAGTGCGCCGGGTTTTCGCGCTTTAGGGCTTCGAGGGCGCCAGGCCGGTCGAGGTCGATGGCGAGTGCCGAGCCGGCGAAGAAAACCGCAAGCGCGGCGAGCAGGATTTTCATGCGTCCCTGTCCTTCACGAGGAACACCATCACCGTGCCGAGGAGCAG
This sequence comes from Burkholderiales bacterium, assembly GCA_036506355.1. Taxonomy (GTDB): domain Bacteria; phylum Pseudomonadota; class Gammaproteobacteria; order Burkholderiales; family SG8-39; genus SCGC-AG-212-J23. The sequence goes on along the minus strand of DASXRW010000491.1, from coordinate 933 downwards.
CAGCGCGGTCAGCGCCTCCGACAAGATCGTCGCGTTCTGCACCAACGTGTGCGCCGAGATCGGTGCGAGCGTGTAATGGCCGAAGGCGAGAAGGCCGTACGACGCGTACAGGCCCATCGCCGCGAAGCCGAGCAGCCGGTATCCGTTGCACACCGCGTAATAGCCGGCGATACCCACCGCGGTGGTGACGGTCCATGCGATGTAGGCGATCCAGACCGGGAACCCGGTCGGCATGTTCGGATACTCGTCCGCGAATTGCCCGTTATGAATGTGGTGCCAGAGGCTCGCCGCCATGTGGAGGATCAGCAGGGCGAGCAGCAGGTTCGATCGGGCCGGGTTGAGCACGGCGCTCATGCGCCAATCTTACTGCGCCACCACGAGGCTCGCGAGCCGCTCGGGATCGGCGAGCAGCGCCTCGCTCGGGCCGTGGTGGATGACCCGGCCGCGGCTCATGACGAGCGCGGTGCGCGTCACCTGCAGCGCGAGCTTCGCGTGCTGCTCGACCAGAACGATCGCCAGGGAATCTTCGCTGAGGAGCCGCTTGAGCGACGCGAGCAGCGCCTCGACGATGATCGGAGCGAGGCCTTCGAGCGGCTCGTCCATCAGCAGCAGCGCGGGGTTGCCCATCAGCGCGCGGCCGATGGCGAGCATCTGCTGCTCGCCGCCGGAGATCTGGTTGCCGCGGTGGTGCCGGCGCTCGGCGAGCCGCGGGAAGAGGTCGTAGACGCGCTCGAGCGTCCAGCGATTTGAGGAGTCGCGCGCGCGCTCCGCGGGCCGCGCGGCGACCGTGAGGTTCTCCTCGACCGTCAGCGAAGGGAACACCTCGCGGCCTTGCGGCACATAGCCGATGCCCAGGCGATTGCGCTCGTACACCGGCAGCGACTGGATCTCGCGTCCCATGGCGCTGATCTGCCCGGCGTGGAAGGTGGTGTG
>DASXRW010000490.1:0-9499 GCA_036506355.1 Burkholderiales bacterium | reverse complement strand
AGGCCGACCGAGCCGAGGGCACGCGTTGTCGCGCAGGCGGTGACTGTCCTGAATCGCAAGACGAGAAAGACCGTGAAACAGGCGGTGGCGGGCAAGGTATCGGGCCTGGCCGACATCGAGGCGCACAACCTCGCCCAGCAGGGCGACGTGCTCGTCGTGCAGGGCGTCGCCGGCATCTCGAGCATGGGCGGCGTCTCCGCGAGCATTGGCAAGCGGCAAGGCGAGGTGGGCGCGATCGTCGACGGCGCGGTGCGCGACATCGACCACTCGCGCGACATCGGCTACCCGATCTGGTCCGCGGGCGTGAGCCCGATCACCGGCAAGTGGCGCATCGAGACCATGGCGGTGAACGATCCGGTGCATATCGCCGGCATCGAGGTGAAGCCCGGCGACCTCGTCGTCGCGGACGAATGCGGTGTGTGCTTCGTGCCGTTCGCGCGCGCGCCGGAGGTACTGGCGGTGGCGCAGCGGCTGGCGGCATCCGAGGCGCAGCGCTTAGAGAAATTGGCGGACGGCATTCCGCTGTCCGAGTTCGTTAAACTGCCGCGATGAGGCTCTGCGCTCTTCTATTCACGCTGGTCTGCGGCCTCGCGTGTGCGCAGGGCTATCCAAGCAAGCCGGTGCGCATGGTCGTCGGCTTTCCGCCGGGCGGCGGCACCGACGTGGTCGCGCGCATCCTCGCGCCGCGCCTGGGCGAGCTCCTTGGCCAGCCGATCGTGATCGATAACCGTCCCGGTGCGACCGGAACGGTGGCCGCTGGCCAGGTGGCGAAATCCACGCCGGACGGCTACACGATCATGATGGGGCACGTCTCGGTGAATGCGATCGCGCCGATCGCGCTCGCCGCGGCGGTGCCGCACCTCGTGGTGGTGCATCCATCGGTGCCGGTCGCGACGCTGAAGGAGCTGGTCGCTTATCTCAAGACGCAGCCGGGCAAGCTCACGTTTCCCTCGGCCGGCAACGGCAGCATGCCGCATCTCGCGGGCGAGGTTTTCCAGAGCCTCGCCGGCGTGAAGCTGGTGCACGTTCCCTATAAAGGCACCGGGCAATCGATGCAGGATCTGCTCGGCGGCCAGCATCTCGTCGCCTTCGACACCATGCCGGCATCGGCGCCGCACGTGCGCTCGGGGAAGCTGCGCGCCGTCGCGGTATCGACCGCGCAGCGCGTGCCGTCATTCCCGGAGGTGCCGACGGCCGAAGAAGCGGGCGTGCCAGGCTACGTGGTGATCACCTGGTACGGCGTGTTCGCGCCTGCCGGTACGCCGGGAGCCATCGTCAATCGGCTGCACGCCGAGATGGTCAAGGCGATGCAGACGCCGGATGTGCGCGCGAAGCTCGAAGGCATTGGCGCCGACGGCACCGTATCGCGCTCGCCGGAGGAGTTCGCGGCGCTGGTGCGCGCCGACACCGCGCGCTACGCGAAGATCGTGAAGGACATCGGGCTGAGGATCGATTGACCCTCAAAGTCACACCGAGCGGCGAGGCGCTGGGCGCCACGATCGAGGGCCTGAATCTCGCGAGGCCGCTGCAGCCCGCGGAGCTCGATGGTGCGCTCAAGGCGCTCGGCAAGCATGGCGTCGTGCGCTTTCCGCGCCAGACCCTCACGGGGCGCGAGCTGCGCGACTTCAGCCGGCAGCTCGGCGATCTGGAGATCAACGTCGCCTCGCACGCCTACCAGGAGCCCGGCGTGCCCGAGGTGATGATCCTCTCCAACATCGTCGAGAACGGCAGACCGCTCGGTCTCGCCGACGCCGGGCAGGGCTGGCACACCGACATGTCCTACAGCCGGATGATCGCCTTCGCCAACGTGCTCTACGGCATAAAGATCCCGCGGCGCAACGGCGAGACGCTCGGTGCCACGCAGTTCAGCAACATGCAGGCGGCGTATGCCGACCTCCCCGCGGACGTGAAGAAGACGCTGGAAGGCAAAACGGTGCTGCACGACTTCAACAAGTTCTGGGAGATGATGCGCCGGGAGAAAGGCAGCAAGCGGCCGCCGCTCACCGAAGCGCAGCGCAAAGCGAAGCCGCCGGTCTCGCACCCTGTCTTCCTCAGGCATCCGCTCACCGGGAAAAGAGTGCTCTATGCGAATCCCGGCTATGCGGTGCGCATCAACGAGCTGCCCGAGAAGGCAAGCGACGAGATGCTCGAGTTCCTGTTCGAGCATCAGCTCAAACCTAAATACATCTACACCTCGCGCTGGGAGGAAGGCGATGTCCTGGTGTGGGAAGACATCGGCACGATTCATAGCGCGGTCGCGGACTACGGGCCGGGTGAGCATCGCTTCGTCAAGCGCTGCCAGGTGATGGCGAACCGCTATTTCCGCGAGGACGAGCTGTGAAACGCATCGCGCTGCTGGCGGCGCTGCTGCTGGCCGCCTTCGCGGCGGGCGCACAGAACTATCCAGCGAAGCCGGTGCGCCTGATCGTCGGCTTCGCCGCCGGCGGGCCGACCGACGTCATCGCGCGCCTCATGGCGCAAGACATGACGGCTTCGACCGGACAGGGCTTCATCGTCGAGAACCGCCCTGGCGCGAACGCGATCATCGCCACCGAAGCCGTGGCGCGCGCCGCGCCCGACGGCTACACGCTGCTCTTTTCGTCGCTCTCGCTCCTGGTGAACGCGATCCTGCAGCCGGACAAGGTGAAGTACGACCCGTTCAAGGACTTCGCGCCGGTGAGCAATGCAGCCAATTTGCCGCAGGTCGTCGTGACGAGCCCGACTACGGGACTCAACTCGATGGCTGAGGTGATCGCGGCGGCGAAGGCGAAGCCCGGCGAAGTGAGCTACGCCACGTCGGGCATCGGCGGCTCGACGCATCTCGCCGGCGCGATGCTCGAGACTGCCACCGGGACGAAGATGATCAACGTGCCGTTCAAGGGTAACGGTCCGGCGCTCGCGGAGGTGATGTCGGGCCGGGTGACGTTCATGTTCTATCCGGTGATCGGCATCGCCGAGCACGTCGCCGGGAAGAAGCTCAAGGTGCTGGCCGTCGGCACCACCGAGCGCCAGCCGGATTTTCCCGGCGTGCCGACGCTCGGGGAAGCAGGACTGACGGGATTCGAGGCCACTGCGCCGTGGGTGGGCATCCTCGCGCCCGCCGGCACGTCCGCGCCGGTCGTCAACCGTCTCGCCGATGAGATGCGCAAATCGCTCGCAAAGGCGGAGACGCGCGAGCGCATGCGGAGCCTCGGCGCCGTGATCGTCGCCGACACGCCGGCGCAGTTCGCCGCGTTCCTGCGCAAGGACCACGAGCGCTGGGCGCAGGTGATCAAGACCTCGGGGGTGAAGGCCGAGTGAAGTGGGGCCGCATCGCGGTCGACGGCCGGCCGCTGCGGGTCGAGCTGCGCGGCGGCGAGCTGGTGGATGAGCGCGGCACGCGCCATTCGTTGAGCGGCGCGCATTTTCTGCCGCCGGTGATGCCGCCGAACTTCTACGCCGCCGGGCTCAACTTCCGCGCGCACATCGAATGGGCCAACTCGCGCGGCGGCAATTACAAGGTGCCGGAGCAGGCCGACATCGGCTACCGCTCGAACAACGCACTCATCGGCAGCGGCGCCGAGATCGTGATCCCGGGCGATGCGAAGGGCCCGGTGGAGTATGAGGGCGAGCTGGTGGCGGTCATCGGCCGCGAGGCGAAGAACCTGGGCGAAGCGAACGCGCTCGATTGCGTCACGGGCTATACCCTCGGCAACGATGTCAGCGAGCGCTCGTGGCAGAAGAGCGACCGCACGCTGTGGCGGGCGAAGAACAGCGACACCTTCAAGCCGATGGGCCCGTTCGTCGCCTCAGATATCGATCCGATGAACCAGACGATCGAGGTGCGCATCAACGGGCGCACGGTGTCGAGCTACAACACGAAGGGGATGATCTTCGGCGTGGCCCAGTACCTCGCGCGCATGTCGCGCTACGTGACGCTGCAGCAGGGCGACGTGGTCTGGTTCGGCTGCGACGGACCTACGCTGCCGGCGCTACAGCCCGGCGACCTGGTCGAGGTGGTCAACGACGCGATCGGCGTCCTGGCCAACCGCGTGCGTCAGGCCGTGACGTAGGCGTCGAGCGCGCCGACCACCTCGCCGCGGCGGATCGGCACGCACTCGGGCGGGAAGTCCTGGCGGAAGTGCCCGCCGTGGTCGAGCACGCGGTCGATGAAGATCTTGAGGCGCCCCATCGCGCCGGTCGGCAGGTCGTGCAGCACGAGGAGCGTCCACGGCTGCGCCAGGCACTGCGCGAGCGCCACCTCGGCCCAGCCCCGCGGATCCTCCCAGTCGCGCGGGATGGCGTTCCACAGCACGCAGGTCATCTTCTCCTGGCGCAGGATGTCGACCGCCGCGGGGCTCAACAGGTGGGCGCCGAGCTCACCGCCGCCGCCGAAGGGCCGGAAGAGATGATCGGGATGCGCGAGCTCGTCGATCGCGCCCTCGGTCTCGACGATCTCGGCCAGCACGCGTGCCGCATCGGTGATGCGTCCGAGCGGCTGGCTGTGCGTCCAGGTGTGATTGCCGATCCAGTGGCCCTCGGCGTGCGCGCGCTTGGCGATGGCGCGGCGCTCGCGGTCGGCGAGCTTGGAACCCAGGACGAAGAACGTGGCTTTGATGCCCGCGGTATCGAGGATGTCGAGCACGCGCGGCGTGACCGCGGGCTCGGGTCCGTTGTCGAAGGTGAGGGTGATCTCCACTGGTCACATGGCGCTGGCGCCGTAGCCGGTGCGCTGGCGGTACTCCATGTTGCCGTCATCCCAGCCGGTCATGTAGGCCGCCTCGTCGGGCTTGACGCCGAAAGCCGCGCAGCGATGCGTGTACTGGTCGATCATCCCGCGCGAGGCGTAGATTTCGCCGTCGCGCTTGCCGAGCTGATACCAATTGGTGCTGCGGCATTCGCTTTCGCTGAGCGAAGCGCAGGAACCCAGGAAAACCGCGAGTACGACTGCTGCGCGCAGCGCGGGTCCGTCAGCCACCTTTGGCGCGCGTCATGAACACCAGGCGCTCGAAAAGGTGCACGTCCTGCTCGTTCTTGAGCAGCGCACCGTGCAGCGGCGGGATGATGGTCTTGCGGTCCTTGGAGCGCAGCGCGTCCGGCGGGATGTCTTCGGCGAGCAGCAGTTTGAGCCAGTCGAGAAGCTCGCTGGTCGAAGGCTTCTTTTTTAGGCCCGGCACTTCGCGCACCTCGAAGAAGACTTCCATCGCCTCGCGCAGCAGCGACTTCTTGAGGGTCGGGAAATGCACCGCGACGATCTTCTCCATCGTCTCCTTGTCGGGGAAACGGATGTAGTGGAAGAAGCAGCGCCGCAGGAAGGCGTCGGGCAGCTCCTTCTCATTGTTAGATGTAATGAAGACGATGGGACGATGCTTCGCCTTGATCAGCTCGCGCGTCTCGTAGACGTAGAACTCCATGCGATCGAGCTCGCGCAGCAGGTCGTTCGGGAACTCGATGTCGGCCTTGTCGACCTCGTCGATCAGGAGCACCACCGGCTTGTCGGCGTTGAAGCCCTGCCACAGCATGCCCTTCACGATGTAGTTGTGGATGTCGTGCACGCGGGCGTCGCCGAGCTGCGAGTCGCGCAGGCGGCTCACCGCGTCGTATTCGTAGAGGCCCTGCTGCGCCTTGGTGGTCGACTTGATGTGCCACTCGAGCAGCGGCAGCCCGAGCGAGCGCGCCACCTCGACCGCGAGCATGGTCTTGCCGGTGCCCGGCTCGCCCTTGACGAGCAGCGGCCGCTCGAGCGTGATCGCCGCGTTGACCGCGAGCGTCAGGTCGTCGGTGGAGACGTAGGCGTCGGAGCCCTTGAACCGCATGCCTAATTGTAAACTGCGCGCAAACCTGGCTAGAATCCGACGCCTTCGACCCAACAACTCCCAGAACAAGCGTGAAGCGATTCCTTTTCTTGCTGATCGGCGCGGCGCTCGCCGCGAGCGCGTTCGCGCAGGACAAAAAGCCGGCGAAAAAGGCTGCCGCGCCTCAGGCGGAGAAGGCGGCAGACAAGGCGGCGCCGGAGAAACTGGCCGCCGCGAGCCCGGCGATACCCACCGAGAATTTTCACGCGCAGTGCATCGGCTGCCACGGCATCCCGGGCTACAAGACCGCGTTCCCCGAGGTCTATCACGTGCCGAAGATCGCGGGGCAGCAGCCGGGCTACATCGTCGCCGCGCTCAAGGCCTACAAGGCCGGCGAGCGCTCGCATCCGTCGATGCGCGGCATCGCCGCGAGCCTGAACGAAGAGCAGATGAAAGCGCTCGCCGAGTATTACGGAGCGCCCGCGAAATGAGCCGGCTGCTGCTGATCGTGCTTGGCGCCGCGCTCGGGCTCAACGTGCATGCGGGCGGCAACGCGGACAAGGGCAAGCAGAAGGCGGCGCAGGTGTGCGCGGCGTGCCATGGGCCGGACGGGAACAAGCCATCGGCCCCCGACCAGCCGATTCTCGCGGGGCAGTACTACGACTATCTGGTGCGCGCGCTAGGGGACTACAAGAACGGCCGGCGCAACAACGCCATCATGAAGGGCTTCGCCGGTCAGCTTTCCAAGCAGGACATCGAAGATCTCGCCGCCTGGTTCTCGGGCCAGACGAAGAGCTCGCTGCACGACCAGCGCTAGTCGGGTAATTCGGGGACGGAGCCCGAACTCCAGCGGCGCGTAGCTTACGGAGTTCGGGCTCCGTCCCCGAATTACCTAGATCGTATTCGCTTTGCGTTCGGAGCGCCCGACCAGCTCTTCCCAGAGCCCGTCGGTCGACTTGCGCAGCAGGATCTCGGGCTGCGGCTCGAGCACGTACCACAGGCCGCGCTTCACCTCTTCGCCGAGCTCCATCGGCTGCCACAGCACCATGCCGGCGAAGAAGCGCGCCTGCTGCGGCTGGCTCTCGATGATGCGGTCGACGACCGCGCTGTCGAAGGCGACGAAGAGCCCGGGGGCGAGCTGCAGCGAGCGGCCGCCGGGGCTTTCGCGGCCCTTGATCATCGCGAAGATCACTTCGGGGCCGGTCGGCCCGCCGAGGTACACCGGATCGACGACCTTCTGCGAGGGGATGTGCTTCGGGAAGAGCTTGCCGAGCGTCATGGTGGTGGGCTTATTGACGATGAAGCCCACGTGGCGATCGTCGCCGAGCGGCCGGGCGATGAGAATGGTATTGCCGTAGATACGGTCCTTCAGCTGGCGCTTGGCCACGAGCAGAACCGTCTCGGTGATGTCGGCGGACCAGGCGAGCGGCGCGGAGAGCGCCAGGGCGATCACGGAAAGCAGGGACAGGAATCTCATGGCGCCATCTCCTGGTTCGGTGACGCCATCATGCCGGCCGCAATATGTAACTTGGGCTGACCGGGCCTAGTCCGTTCGGGGTCGGAAAAAGGCCACACTAGCTGCAGTGCATGCCGGTGGCATAGAAGCGGGTGAGGGCGGCGCGCATGCGCAGCACGGTGCGCTGCCAGTCGTTGAAGTCGGCCGCCCCCCTTTTCAGCTGCGCGAGGAGCTCGTTTTCCGCCGCCGCCAGGTCGATCCCCTGCAAGCGCCCGCCCGAGACGACGCTGCGCCCGGCCACATAGAGCGAGCGGACCTGCCGGCTGGTCGCCCGGGCGAGCAGCAGCGGCAGATCGTCGAGATGCTCGGCGATGACATCGCGCGAAATGGCGCCGTAGTCCAGCACCAGCACGTCGGCAAGGCGCCCGGGTTCGAGCGCCGCGGGCTCGGCGATGCCGGTGATGGCGCGCCGGCCGGTGTCGCAGGCGGCGTGCAACAGCCGGCCCGCGTCCAGTCCGGCCTCCAGCCCCAGGCCCTGGTGCAGGAACCAGGCGAGCCGGACCTCCCTCAGCGCGTCGTCATCATCGTCGAGGCCTACGCCGTCGAGGCCGATGGCGAGCGGCACGCGGGCGCGCAGCATTTCACCCACGGGAGGCACGCCCGAGCGCAGGCCGAGGTTCGAGCTGTTGTTCACCGAGATCGTCACGCCCCGCTCGGCGAGCAGCGCGAGCTCGTCGGGGCGCGTCCACACGGCGTGCGCCACCGAAAGGCGCGGCGAGAGAAGCCCGATCGTATCGAGGAACTTGAGCATGCCCTGCGGGAAATTCTTGTCGGCCCACTCGCGCTGATAGCGCGTCTCCAGGAGATGCATGTGGACGCGCCGCCCGGTGGCCGCAGAGCGCTCGGCGATGGCGGCGAGCAGCGCATCCGAGCACCACTGCACCGCGGCAGGCCCGTATTGCACGGTGACGAGGTCCGATTGCACGGCAGCCGCGATCTCGTCGACCAGCGCGACCTGGTCTCGCGGCGGCAAGGCGCGCGGCATGAGGTATTTGCGCGCCGCGGAGCGGTCCTTCTCGTCGATGAGGCCGAGGGTGCGCTCGTCGTCGCCGTAGGCGATCGCGTAGCGATCGCGTAGCGAGAGGGCGAACGCCATGCGCACGCCGACATCCTGCGCCGCGCGCGCCACCTCGCGCGCTTCATCCACGATCGTCATGCCGCCCTGGGGCCGCACGTAATGGCACATGACGCTCGCCGCGCCGCCGAGCGCCGAGCGACCAAAGGCAACGGCGCCGACGAGATAGGGATCGACGCGCGGCGCCCCGGCGATGGCCGCGAGCCACAACTCGAGCGGCAGCTCGAGCGCACCGAGCGCGGCCGGCTTCACGGCGCGCGCATGGTCGTGGGCATTGGCAAGCGCCGGCATCGCGAGCAAGCCGCTGCCGGCACCTGGCGGCGCTGCTTGCACCGCGGAAATGCGTGCGCCGGAAAAAAGCACGCTGCGATTGCGCTCGGCGCGCCGCTGCTCCGGCCGCGCGAGCAGGCGCTCTACGGCGAGGTCCATTCGGCTATGCTAACCCGCATGGCGGTGGCGAATCTGATGGCGAAGCGGCGGCGCGCGCGACCGGTTCGCATCGCCGCCGAGCCCGATCCGGTGTTGCTCGACGCGGCGCGCACCGCGCTCATCGTGATCGACATGCAGAACGATTTCTGCACGCCGGGCGGCTGGTTCGATTCGCGCGGCATCGATCTCGCGCCGGCACGCGGCGTCATCGCGCCGATCAACCGGATGGTCGCCGGCGCGCGCAAGGCGCGCATTCCCGTGATCTGGCTCAACTGGGGCAACCGGCCCGATCGCCTCAACCTGCCGCGCGGCGTGCTGCGCACCGGTGCGTACGGGGCGCGCCTGCCGGGCGGGCGCGGCCCGGTGCTCGAACGCGGCAGCTGGGGGGCGCGCATCGTCGAGGAGCTCGACGCGCGCAAGGACGACGTCTACGTCGACAAGCAGCGCCTGAGCGGCTTCTGGGACAACGAGCTCGATTCGATCCTGCGGCGCATGGACGTGACGGCGCTCTTTTTCGCCGGGGTCAACCTCGACCGCTGTGTCCTCGCCACGATGCAGGACGCGGCCTTCATCGGCTACGACCCGATCCTGCTCGATGACTGCTCGGCCACTTCTTCGCCGAAGTATTGCAGCGAAGCGGCCCGGTTTCTGCTTAGACTGCTGTACGGCTTCGTGACCACGTCGAAGAACGTGCTCGCAGCCCTC
>DASXRW010000489.1:0-6511 GCA_036506355.1 Burkholderiales bacterium | reverse complement strand
CCGCTTTGCAGCAGCACCGTGGGCAGCGTCACGGCGAGGCTGGTGATCGCGGCGGCATCGCCCGCCAGCGTGGTGATCAGCGCCAGCAGCCCCGCGCCCTGCAGCAGCGTGCGCAGCCCGTGGCGCTCGCGCACATGGCCGATCTCGTGGGCGAGCACGCCGCTGATCCCGTCCTCGCTGCCGCCGAGGTGGACCAGCTGATCGGTCAGGATGATCGAGCCGCCGGGAAGCGCGAAGGCGTTCGATCCCATGCGCGGGCAGCTCCTGAGCAGCAGCCGGTATTCATGCCCGTCATTGAGTCCGGCAGTCATCCGGCCGAAATTGCGCTGCAACGCTTCCTGCTGCCCGGCGCTGAGCGCGCTCGGCGCGCAGATGCGACCGTCGATCGCGGACAGGGCCTGCTCGCCGATGGCGGCCTCGGCACGCGCCGGGATGTGCGCGGCGATCTTTTCGGCGGCGAACGGCAGCCCGCGTGCCACGAACCACCAGGCGAAGGCGACGAGCAGCACGAGAGCGCCGAGCGCGTAGGGCCAGCGGCTCTCGAGCCGCTCGACCAGCGTCTCCACCGGGTTGCGCCTGGCGAAGAGCGCGGCGACCGCTGCCGCCTCGGCGCGCAACTGCGCGCCTCCGGGCAGGCGCAGGATGCGCGGCGCGCCGGGGATCGGAGCGTCGGTCTCGATCTCCTCGAGCGTGACGTCGACATCGACGTCGCCGCCGACCACGCGCAGCCGGCCATCCAGAACGCTCACCCGTACCGCGCGCCGCCGCGCGCTGCGACCGTCGTAATAGGTGGCGTCGAACTCGGTCACAGCGCCACGTCGAGGTCGAACAGCTCGGCGATTTCCTGGCCGGCGGCGCCGACCTGCGCCGCCTCGCCTTCGATGAAGCTTTCCAGCGGCCCCGCGGCAAGCACCACAAACTTGCGCGCCCGGTAGCGCATTGTGCGAATCACCGCCCAGGGCGTGGCGAAGCCGAGCGTCAGGATGATCGCCGCCACGTTGGAGAGGTAGATCCACATGTAGTCGCGGCCGCGCATCGAGCATTCAAAGCGCACCGGGCCGATGCGGATCGCGTTCCAAACGGCGTTGGTGGTACGCGCCCGCACGAACGCGTAGAGGAGAAGGAAGACCGCGTAGGTACCGAGGAAGCCGGCATAGGTGCCGAGCAGCACCAGGGCGGACGGCTGGGCACGCCCGATCGTGCCCGCGACCACCACTAGGACGATCAGCGCTACGACACCGAGGAGCCCCAGCCCGAAGGCCACGGCATAGGCATGGATGAACGGCTTCTTGAAGTCGGCCACCTCGAAGCGCGTCGTGCCATAGGCGTGGTGCTGCGCCGCGTACTTCACGAGCTGGTGCTTGAAATACGGATAGAGGATGGCGATGAGCGCCAGCCAGACGTACTTGATGACGACGAGAAAGCAGCCTTTCCAGCTGCCGAGGAAAGCGAGGCGCACGTTGCGATAGGCGGTATTCGCCGCGTTGAACTTGAGCGAGCGCACGATGAGCCACGGGCCGACCGTCACGGCGAGGATGAAGAACAGGGCCTTGCCGGTATTGGTCTCGAGACTGAGCTCGGGAAAGACGTTGCCGCCGACGATGAAGGCGAGGAACAGGCCCACCGCGATCAGACGTCCCTTGAGGATGGCGATCGGCCGGCCGCGGTACTCGAAGCTCTCGCCGTCGATGTGCGTATGCGCATAGAAGTAGCGCCGCTTGCGCACCTTGGCCCACGCCGAATAAATGCCGAGCGTGAGCACCGTCAGCGCGAGATTGACGATCCAGATGCGGAAGTACTGTGCGGTGGTTCCGGTGAACTCGACCGGGTAGCGCTGCTCGGAGAGCGCCGGCTCCACCCGGCCTAGCGGCCTTGGCCGGTGCGGGTGCGGGTGAGCTGGGTGGTGGTGCTGGCGAGGCGCGAGGCGAGGATCCTGATGAGCTCGACCGCCGCGTCGGGGTTCTCGCGGATGATCTTCATGAAGAGCTCTTTCGAGATCTTGAGCGTCTCGAGCTTGGTCAGCGCCTTGGCAGTGGCGGTGCGCGGCACCTCGCCGACGATGGCGATCTCGCCGAGGAGGTCGTTCTTGCCCATGTTGTTGATGATGATCGGTCCGGAGGGCGTGGGCACCGAGATCTCGACCGTGCCGTCGATGATGACGTAGGCGGAGTCGCCGACGTCGCCGGCGTTGAAGATCACCTGACCGGCGTCGTAATTCAGGCGCTCGGCCGAGAAGCACAGGAGCTTCTGCATCGCCGGCTGGATCTTGCTGAAGATCGGGAACTGGCGGATCAGCTCGACTTCCTGCTCTAGGCTCATGGTCCCTCTACCCTCATGCCGCGATCAACAGTTTGTGCAGCGGCCCGCCGTTGGACTTGAGCTCGGCGAAGGCGCCCTTCTCGGCGAGCTTGCCGCGCTCCATCACCAGCACCACCGTGAAGCGCTCGGCGAGGTCCGGGCGCTGCAGGACCCAGACCACGCCGCGGCCCTTGCGCTCGGCGAGGATGCCCTCCATCACGCGCTGCTGCGCGTTCGGGTCGAGCGGCGCGAGCGCCTGGTCGACCACGAGCAGCGTCGGCCGCTTGAGAAGCGCGCGCACCAGCGCGATCTTCTGCCGGTCGGCCACGGCGAGCCGCGCGCCGCCGACGCCTACCTGGTAGTCGAGGCCGATGGTGACCACCAGCGGCCTCAAGCCCAGCTCGTCGAGGAGTTCGCGCACCAGCGCCGTGATGCGCGTGCCGGCCTCGGCCTGCCCGGTCACGATCTTGCCGAAGAGGATGTTGTCCTGCAGGGTGGCCGCGGTGTTGTAGCGCGTGGGGTCGAAAAACTCGATCGAGCGCTTGAGCGCCCCGGGCAGGTTGACGGCGAAATGCCGGCGCGCCTCCACCACGCGCGCCTCGAAGCTCTCGTCGATCAGGCCCAGGCGATGGCGGGTGGCGATCAGCTTGAAGGGCAGCGAGATCAGCGCGCCGCGCTCCGCCTCGTCGAGTTCCTTCAGCCCCACTTCGCCCGCGCGCTGCAGGATCGCCTCGAACTGCGGCAGGTCGTCCTGGCGGATGAAGCTGTACTGCGCGAAGAACTCGTGGCCCGGCGGCAGGCCGCTGAAGAGCTCGACCATCGTCTCGGCGACCTTGTGGCCGGTGCGCAGCAGGAGCTCGTACAGCCCGGTGTCGTGCAGCACCTGGCGCACGTAGCTGTTGGCCGCGAGGTTCTCGACGTCGAAGGCTTTGCCGACCGGCGTGCCGAAGAGCAGGTTCTCGGCGAGGGTCGCGTTGCGGTTGTACTTGTCGGGGTCGAAGCGCTCGACCCAGTCCTGGATGCCCAGCGATTCGAGCCGCTCGCGCATGCGGGCGCGCGCATCGAGCACCCGAGCGGCGAGCGTGGGATTGCGCTCGGTGTCGGCGGCGCTGCGCAGGCCGAGCTCGAAGATGGTTTCCTCGAGATCGACCACCGAGAGCAGCTCGACAATGCGCACATCCATCTCGTCGGGGCCCGAGACGCCGGCGGCGGCGTAGTCGATCCAGTCGGCGTTGATGTCGAGGGCGCTGTTGCCGGTGCGCGCCGCCTCCTTCAGCTGGAACTCGCGCTCGCGCTTGATGTGCTCCTCGTAGCTCGCGGGGCGCACCGGGCGGTGCTTCAGTCCGTAGACGATGTTGTCGCGCACCGCGACCGGGAAGAGATACGCCGGCGAGCCGACGTAGGCGAGCGCGCGCCCGGTCACCGCCTCGGGCGCGCGCGTGATGTCGATGCCGCCCATCTCGAGCGTGCCGCTCGAGGGCGGCACGAGCCGCGCGAGCATCTGCGCGAGCTCGCTCGCGCCGCCGGGCTGGCGGCCGACGATGGCGACGTGGTCGTTGAGAGCGCACTCGAACGAGACTTCCTCGACGATGCGCGTGCCGCCATCGTCGAGGAGCGATACGCCGGCCGCCTTGAGCCGGCCTTCGCGCGGCAGCTCGGGCGCATCGAGCGGCGCCTGCAGCTCCGCCGGCGCGATCTCCTCCGCCGCGAACTGCTCGACCACCTGGCCGTACTTGATCTCGACGTCCATCCTCTGCTGGTCCCAGTCGATCAGCTCCTTGACCGGCGTCGGCAGGTCCTTGTACGCGGCGATCACCGCGACCAGCGCGCCGATGTCGAGGCGACCCATGATCACCAGGTAGCCGCCCACGGTGTAGAACAGGAATGGCGTCACCTGCGAGAGAAAGTTGTTCAAAAACTTGACCATGAACTTGCGCTGATAGAGCTCGAAGCGGATGCGGAAGATCCTTCCCAGCCGCGCGGAGATCTCGGCGCGCTCGTAGTTCGAGGTGTCGTGCGCGTGGATCTCGGCGGCGCCTTCGACGCACTCGGCGATGCGACCGGCGAGCGCGCGCGCGGTGAGCTGGCGCTCGCGCCCGAGCACCAGCAGGCGCTTGCGCAGCTTGGGAATGATGAACGCCTGCACGCCGACCACGCCGAGCGCGACGAGGCCCAGCACCCAGTGCTGGTAGAGGATGAAGGCCATCGCGGTGAGCGCCTGGCCGCCGAGGAACAGCGGCGTGATCAGCGCCTCGCCGATGAAGCCGCCGAGCGGCTCGACCTCGTCCTTGATCATGGTCGCCATCTCGGCGGGCTTTACGCGCCGGAAGCGCGCCAGCGGAAAGCGCAGGATGTAATCGAAGAGGGCATAGCGCAGCCGGCGCAGCATGCGCTCGCCCATCCAGCCTTTCATGGTGTTGATCTGGAACTTGAGCCAGCCGTTGAGCACGATCAGGCCGAGGAACAGGATGGAGAGCGCAAAGAGATACGGGATGCGCTCGAGATCGAGGCCGAGGAAGCGCTTCACCGAGTCGGCGCTCGGGAAGCTCACGCCCTGGATCGCCTGGTTGATGATGGTCTTCGGCAGGTCGAGCGACAGGTAGTACACCACCATCGAGGCGACCACGAGCGGCACGATCAGGAGCTGATCGCGCTTGCTGTAACGGATGATGAAGCCGAAAAGGCTGCGTTCCATTGCTTCCGAGTTCCCCTGTACCATTATAGAGAATGAGGGAAAAATCCCCTTTCACCGTGCGCTTCTGGGGCGTTCGCGGATCGATCGCCTGCCCGGGACCGCGCACTGCGCGCTACGGCGGCAACACCTCGTCGCTCGAAGTGCGCTGCGGCGAGCAGCTCCTGCTGTTCGACGCCGGCACCGGCATCCGCTACCTCGGCAAGACGCTCGAGGGCGCGCGCATCGAAGGCGATATCTATTTCACGCACACCCATTTTGACCATGTGTGCGGCCTGCCCTTTTTCCGCCCTATGTTCCAGCCGCAGAACCGCTTCCGGCTCTGGGCCGGGCACCTGCGCGGGGCGATGACGCTCAAGCGCGTGCTCGCCGAGTTCATGATCTCGCCGTTGTTCCCGGTGCCGCCCGAAGTGTTCCGCTCGACCCTCGAGTACCGCGACTTCAACGCCGGCGAAACGCTCCAGGCAGGCAAGGGCGTCGCGGTGCGCACGGCGACCCTCAATCATCCCGACGGCTCGACCGGCTATCGCGTCGAGTACGACGGCCGCTCCTTCTGCTACGTCACCGACACCGAGCACGTGCCGGGCAGCCTCGATCGCAACGTGCTCGCGCTCATCTCGGGCGCCGATCTCGTGGTCTACGACTGCATGTACACCGACGACGAGTACCGGCGCTACGTCGGCTGGGGCCATTCGACCTGGCAGGAAGGCGTGCGCCTGTGCAAGGAAGCCGGTGCCAAGCGCATGGTCGTGTTCCATCACGATCCGGATCACGACGACGACATGCTCGACGGCATCGCGCGCGAGGTGCAGAAGGCCTTGCCCGGATCGGTGGTCGCGCACGAAGGTCTCGTGCTGGAGCCGTGAATCTCCTCGAGGCGATCGAGCGGCTCGCGCCCGAGCTCGAACGCATCGGCTCCGAACCCCCGCCCGCGCCGCGCTGGCACCAGGACTGGTTTCCGCGGCTCGACGCCGCCGCCGCTTATGCGATGGTGCGCACGCTCGAGCCCAAGCGCATCGTCGAAGTCGGCTCCGGGCATTCGACGCGCTTTCTCGCGCGCGCGGTGGCCGACGGCCGCCTGGATACGCGCATCATCGCCATCGACCCGCAGCCGCGCGCGAGCCTCGAGGGACTGAAGGTACGCTGGCTCAAGCAGCCGGCGCAATCGATCGATCTTGCGCTCTTCGATCAGCTGGAGGCAGGCGACATCCTGTTCATCGACTCGAGCCACCAGTTGAAACCCGGGGGCGATGTCGAGTTTCTGCTCCAAAAAGCGCTGCCGCGCCTTGCAAAAGGCGTGTGCGTGCATTTCCACGACATTTTCTGGCCCGATCCGTATCCGAGCGCCTGGGAGTGGCGCCGCTATGACGAGCAGGAGGCGGTGGCCGCGCTCATCGGCAAGGGCTACCTGGAGGAGTTTTCCAGCCATCGGGTCGTCAAGTCCCGGCGGCTGACGGGCGTGGTCGCGCGCCTGCCGCTCTTACCGAGCGCGATCGAATCGAGCCTGTGGCTGCGCAAGCT
>DASXRW010000488.1:0-2243 GCA_036506355.1 Burkholderiales bacterium | reverse complement strand
TGCTTGATGAAGGCGTCGAAGCTGCAGAGCTCGCCATCGTGCGAGAAGTGCACGTCCGGGATGTCGTAGGGCACGGCGTCCTTCTGCTTCGCTGCGTCCAACACCTCCTTGGACGGCACGTACAGGAACTGCGCCTGCGCGTCCACGAAGCGCGAGATGAGCCAGGGGCAGGCGATGCGGTCGATCTTCGGCCGCTCGCGCGTCACCCAGCGCGTCGTGGCGCTGCGCGGCTTGTGGTCGCGCGGCGCCTGCGCCGCCTGCCACGCTTCGAAGCCGCCCTCGAGGTAGCGCGCGGCAATGCCGGCGCCGTGGAGCGCGGCTGCCGCTCCCTGGCTGACCTCGTGACCGCGCACGCAATAGACCACCACACTGCCCGCTTTGGGCAGCGACCGGCTCCAATCGCGCACGCGCTCGGGTTCACGCCGCAGCGCCCCGGCGATCATCTCGTCGGCCTCGAGAAAGGCCGGCTGGCGCCGCACATCGATCACGATCGGCGCCTTCTCACCCGCAAGTTCGGCTCTAAGCTGGGAAACGGAGATTGCGGAGGTCATGGCTCACCTTTAGGCAGGAAGTTGGCCGCGCGCTTCAACACGGCGAAAGGCCGCGAACAGCGCGAGGTCGTAGGCGATTTTCAGGACGCCGCAGGCGACGAGCGGCGCCACCATCGCGCCGGCGGCAAACATGGCGCCGGTGATGGACGGACTTATCGCCGAAGCGAGGCTGCGAGGCACGGCGGTGAAGCTCGCCGCGGCGGGACGCTCGGCCGGCGTCACTACCGACATCACGAAAGCGCCGCGCGCCGGTACGTCCATCTGCGACAGCAGGCTGCGCGCTAACAGCAGTCCCAGTGCAAGGTGGAGATTCGCGGCGAGCGCGGCGCCGATCAGGCACAGGCTCGACGGGATGTGCGTGAACACCATCGTGTTGATCATGCCGATGCGGCGCGCGAGCGGCCCGGCAACGAGCTGCGAGCACGCTGCGAGCAGGCCCGTCCAGAAGAAGAACGCGCCCGCCGCCGCGAGCGACATGCCGAAGCGCTCGAAGAGCCACAGCGCAAGGAGCGAGTTCAGCACCAGGCCGCCGGCGAACGAGTCGACGCTGAAGAGCGCCGCCAGGCGCCAGACGATGCCGCGCGACGGGCCGAGCGGCACGGCCGGCTTCTGCTCGTCGGCATGCGCGTCGGGCAGGCGTCGGTACAGCAACCAGACCGCAACGCCGACCGCGGCGTAAAGGACGAACATCATGCGCAGGCCCTCGAGCATGCTGAGGCGCGAGCCGAGCCATTCGGGCAGGCCGGAGATCAGCGCGCCGACCGCACCGGAAACCGAGCCAAGGAAGCTGTAGCGCGCAAATACGCCGGTCCGATCGCTCGCCGTCGCGAGCATGGTGTGATCGAGCGGCATGAAGACGCTCGCATCCCCGCTCGACGGATTGAGCGTGCCGAAGAAGGCGACGACGAGCAGCGGCCAGAACGCGGAAAACCCGGCGAAGCCGATGCCGGTCGCGGCCATCACCAGCGCAGCGGCAAGGAACAGCCGCCGGATGGAAAAGCGATTCCCCCAGCGTCCGATCGCGAGCGTCATGAACGCCGAGCCGAGCAGCGTGGCCGTGCTGATGAACCCGACCTCGAGCTGGCCCATGCCGAGCGCCAGCAGATAGGCCGGCAGCACGACGGCGATGAAGCCGTCGGCGAACGAGCGCAGGGCCCGGCCGAGGAGGATGCGGTTGATCATCCGTGCTTCCGAGTCGGCCCGCCGCTCGCCTTCCAGGCCGCGTGGCCGCCCCTCATGTAGCGCGCGTCGAAGCCGGCGTCGCGCAGGGCGATCGTCGTCTTGCAGCCGACGTGGAAGCCGTAGACGCAGAACACGACCACCGGGTCGGACTTCGAGAGCTCCTGCGCCCATTCCTGCACGCGCTCGGGATCGCGCCACATCGCGCCCTCGACGCTGTCCTGCCTGCGCGCCGCGTGCTGCGCGGGACGCGCATCGATGAACTGCACCGGCTTGCCAGCCTCGAGCATCGCCTTGACCTCCTCGACCGCCACGCACGGCAGCCCGCCGAACTCCTTCTGCACCAGCTCCCGGGGCGGCTCGACCTTGCAGGCGTCGTCGTAGCGATCCTGCACCGCCTGCCAGTCGACATTCCGCATGAAGGCGTCGACGTAGGCCTTCGCGTCGGCGCCGAAATCGATGTGATAGGCGTGCTCATACATGTCGAGCGCCAGGATCGGGATAGCGCCCGCC
>DASXRW010000487.1:0-8714 GCA_036506355.1 Burkholderiales bacterium | reverse complement strand
CTCTCCTTTGCAGCCAAGTATAGGTAAAGTCCGGCGTGGAGGAGGACTGCACCGATGCTCGATTCGATGTTCCGCGCAGCAGTGGCGCTCGCGTGCGCGCTGCTTTGGCTCCCTGGAACTGCCTGTGCGCAAGCCTATCCGAGCCGCACCGTCCGTATCGTCATCCCTTTCCCGCCGGGCGGTACCTCGGACATCCTTGCCCGCACCCTCGCGCAGAAGCTCACCGACGAATGGGGCCAGCAGGTGATCGCCGAGAACCGGCCGGGTGCGGCGGGCAATGTCGCGTCCGAGCACGTGGCCAAATCGAAGCCCGACGGCTACACGCTGCTGATCAACACGGTCGGCACGCACGCCATCAACCCGGCGATCTATCCCAATCTGCCCTTCAATCCGGTCAAGGACTTCACGCTGATCACCAACCTCGTGAACCTGCCGAGCCTGCTGATCGTGCATCCGTCGGTCCCGGCGACAAGCGCGCAGGAGCTGATCGCGCTCGCAAAGGCGCGCCCCGGCGCCCTGCAATACAGCTCCGCGGGCAGCGGCTCGCAGCCGCACCTCACCGCGGAAATGTTCAAGACGATGGCCGGCGTCGATGTGCTGCACGTGCCTTACAAGGGCGCCGGACCGCAGCTCCTCGCCATCATCAGCGGCGAGGTCACGCTGACCTTCGCCACCGCGCCCGCCGCGGTGCCGCTCGTCAAGAACAAACAGGCGCGCGCGATCGCCGTCACCAGCGCCGAGCGCGTCGCCGCACTGCCGGATGTGCCGACGCTGAATGAGTCGGCATTGCCTGGCTATGTCGCCGTCGGTTGGAACGGGCTGGTCGGTCCGGCGGCGATCCCGGCGCCGGTCCTCGAGAAAATTCACGCCGCGGTGGCGAAGATCTACCAGCAGCCCGACATGCGCGAAAGGCTGATCAGCCTGGCGGCGGAGCCGGCCATCTCGACGACGGAGGAGTTCACGGCGCTCGTCAAGTCCGAGATCGTGAAGTGGGCCAAGGCGGTGAAGGACTCCGGTGCCAAGCTCGACTGATACGCCCACGGCCGAGCTGGCGCGCTTCGTCGCCGGCCTCGAATACGGGCAGCTGCCGGCCGCGATCCGCGAGCGCGTCAAGGACATCATCCTCGACACGCTGGCGAGCGCGATCGCCGGGCGCCAGGGCGACGAGAGCAAGCAGATCCGCGCGCTCGCCGGCGCGCTCGGCAACTCGCGCGAAGCGAGCGTCATCGGCGGCGAGCAGCTCTCGCTCGCCGGAGCGACGCTCCTGAACGGATACTTGATCACCGCGGTCACCGTCTGCGACGTGCACCGCCCCACGCTCTGCCACACGACGCCGCAGGTCGTGCCGCCGGCGCTGGCGATCGCCGAGCGCGACGGCGCGAGCGGCCGCGCGTTGATCGCGGCAGTGGCCGCCGGCCTTGAAACCACCGTGCGCGTCGGACTGGGCACGAAGTATTCTGCATTCCGCTCGCGCGGCTGGCATTCGCCGGGCGTGATCGGTCCGTTCGGCGGCGCCGCCGCCACGGGCAAGCTCCTCGGCCTCGACGCCGACCGGCAGCGCAACGCCTTCGGCCTCGCCGGCAGCCAGTCCGCCGGCACCTTCGCGCACTGGGGCACGCCGACCATCAAGTTCCACCAGTGCCGCGGCGCGCTCTCCGGCCTCATGGCGGGCCTGCTCGCCGGGCAGGGCTTTCTCGCCTCCGCGGAAGTCCTCGCGCACAAGGACGGCGGCATTTTCAACGCCTATTCCGACGGCGGCGACCCCGCTGCGGTCGTGGCCGACCTCGGAAAGCGCTGGGCGCTGGAAGAGATCGCGCTGCGCCTGTGGCCCGCGGCCAGCTCGATCCAGACGGTCATCACGGGACTCTTCGCGCTCATTAAGGCGCACGACCTGACGCCCGCGCGCATCGCCTTCGTCCGTGTCGGGCTATCGAAGACTGTTTACGACATGCACGGCACGCTGCCCTGGAACGACAAATTCAAGGCGCTGCTGTCCACGCCGTACGTCACCGCCATCGTGCTGCACGACCGGCGCTGCTGGCTCGACCAGTTCGAAGCGAAGCGCTACCAGGACCCGGCAATCGACGCCTTCGCGCGCGAGCGCGTGAAGGTGGAAATCGATCCTCGCGTCGAAGGCACCGGCGCCGCGATCGAGATCCGCACTGTCGAGGGCGCGGTCCACACCGATCGCCGCGCCGCGCCCAAGGGCGATCCGTCCGATCCGCTCACGCGCGCCGAGATCGAGGACAAGCTGCGTACTGCGGCCGCCGGCTTCCTTTCGCGCGATGCGGTGGAGCGCATCATCTCTCTCCTCGGCAAGCTCGAGCAAGTAAGCGATGTGCGCGAGCTGCTCGCCGCCGTGCGCGCGCCCACCTGACGCGATTTTAAACGTCACGTCTTAGATCCATGCGCCCTAACATCCTGCTCATCACTTCAGACCAGCAGCGCGGCGACTGCTTCGGCTTCGAAGGCCGAGCGGTCAAAACGCCGCACCTCGATCTCATGGCGGAGCAAGGCACGCGCTTTTCCGCGTGCATCACGCCGAACAACGTCTGCCAGCCGTCGCGCGCGTCGATCCTCACCGGATTGCTGCCGCTCACCCACGGGGCGTGGGATAACGGAGTCGACCTCGACCCCAAGGTTGGCGCGGCCGGATTCGCCGGGCGGTTTTCCGCAGCAGGCTATTCCACCGGCTTCATCGGCAAGGCGCACTTCTCCACCAAGCACACCTTCGAGCCGATGGGCACGCCGGAATGCGAATTCTCGATGCAGAATTACCCTGACGACTGGCGTGGACCGTACATGGGCTTCCAGCACGTCGAGCTGGTGGTGATGGGCCACAACCGCAACCTCCCGCAGAAACCGCCCGGTGGCATGCACTATGAGCGCTGGTACTACGCAGACGGCCTGGGCGATCTGAAGAACAAGCTTTACCAAACAGCTTTGCCGCCCGACGTCGGTGCGGCGCAGACCTGGCATTCGGCGCTGCCGGTGGCGTGGCACAACTCGACCTGGACCGCCAATCGCACGATCGAGTTCGTGCGTCAAAATCAGGAGCGACCGTTCATCTGCTGGGCGTCATTTCCCGATCCGCATCATCCGTTCGACGCACCCGAGCCGTGGAGCCGGCTGCACGTTCCCGACGCAGTGGATTTGCCGGCGCATCGGACCAGGGATCTTGAGCGCAGGCCGTGGTGGCACAAGGCCAGCCTCGAGGGCAAGCCGCAGCTCCAGCGTCCCGACCTGCTCGCGCACCGCGAGAAGGGCTCGCGCGTGCCGCCGCAAACCGACGTGCAGCTGCGCCACATGATCGCCAACTACTACGGCATGATTGCCCTGATCGACCACAACGTCGGCCGCATCTTTGCCGCGCTCGATGAAGTAGGGCTTTCCGAGAATACCCTCGTCGTGTACACGTCTGACCACGGCGACTGGCTCGGCGATCACGGCCTGCTGCTCAAAGGGCCGATGAACTACGAGGGCTTAGTGCGCGTCGGACTGATCGTCAAGGGCCCAGGCGTACCCCAGAACAACATCGTCGGCGATCCGGTCTCCACGCTCGATCTCGCCGCGACGTTCTACGACTACTGCGGCATCGATGCGGGTCGCGCGCTGCACAGCCGCAGCCTGCGCCGGCTGATCGAGGGCAAGGACACGCGCGATTTCGCGTACAACGAGTGGCGGGTCCACCCGTCACGTACCGGGGTTGCGCTCGACCTGCGTTGCGTGCGCACCAAGAGCGCGAAGCTCACGCTGGAGCTTTCCTCGGGTGCAGGAGAGTTGTACGACCTTGCCAGCGACCCGCACGAAATGGACAATCGTTTTGGCGACCCGGCTCGCCGCGCGTTGCAACGTGAGCTCACCGACATGATCCATTCGCGGCCGCGTGACATGGTCGATCCCCTGCCAGAGCCGATTGGAATGGCCTAGCCTAGTCGGTTCCCTTGGCGCCGGAAACCCTGATGAGATTGGCAAACTTCGCGCTTTCGACGCGCAGGAACCTGGCAAGCTCCTCAGGAGAGGTGCCCACCGGTTCCGCTCCCAGAGTCGCGAGTTTTTCGGTCACGTCCTGCAGCTTGAGCGAGCGGTTGATTTCCGCGCTGAGCTTGCCGATTATGTCAGTGGGCGTGCCTGCGGGAACGAAGTAGGCAAACCAGTTACTGATGTCGAATCCCGGCACCCCCGCTTCCTCCATCGTCGGCACGTCCGGCGCCGCGGTCGAGCGGCGAGTAGTGGTGACTGCAAGCGCGCGCAGTTTGCCGGAGCGTACATGGGGCATTGCAGGCGGCATCCCGGAAAAGAACACGGGCACCTGCCCGCCGATCAGATCCTGCATCGCCGGTCCCGCGCCCTTGTACGGTACATGCACCATGTCGATCTTCGCGCTGATCTTGAGCAGCTCGCCGGCGAGGTGCTGCACGCCCCCGTTGCCGGTCGAAGCGTAAGAAAGCTGGCCGGGCCGAGCCTTCGCCAATACGATCAGCTCCCTCACCGTCTGCACCGGCAGCGAGGGATGCACGACGAGAATCAGCGGCGTCACCGCCGCAAGTGATACCGGCGCCAAATCCTTTTCTACGTTGTACGGCAACTTCTGCAGTTGCGGCACTATCACAACCGCCGCTGGCGCTGTGACCAGCAGCGTATAGCCGTCGGGAGCGGACTTCGCCACGGCGTCGACACCGATTGTTTCATTGGCGCCCGGGCGGTTCTCAATCACTACCGCCTGCCCGAAGCGCTCGGCCATTTTTTGTCCGACCAGGCGCGCCGTCATATCGGTTGCGCCTCCGGGCGCGACCGGAACGATGACCTTTATCGGTTTGGACGGGTAACTCTGCGGCTGCGCCGTCTTGGCGATCAAACCCAGACAGCATCCCACGCAAACCAAAATTACTTTTAGGGTCATGCTCTATGCTCTGTGGTAATCCAAGGGCTGCAACGCCGCGCCAATCATGCCACTTCCGCGAGCCAGTCGGCGGCGAAGTCGATTCCGACCTGGCGGTTGTCGACGTGCGCGTGCTCGGCGCCGCCCTCCTCCGTGCTGAAAATTTTTATGGTCTTCCGCGTCGAGCCGACGGCGTCATAGAGCTTCTGTGCATTCTCGACCGGTACCACGCGGTCGTTGCCGGCGTGGGTGACGAGGAACGGGCAGCGGATGTTCTTCGCCACGTCTTTCAGGGTGAACTTGCGCGCGATCTCGATCGCCTCGTCGGGCGTCGCGGCGCCGACCACCCACTGGAACTGGAAGTTCGACTGCGCCACCGACTTCGGCGCGCTCGCGTTCTTCTCCTTGATGTGGAGCTGCCAGCCGGCGAGATCCCAGTGCAGCGCCGATAGCGCGATGCACGCGGCATAGCGGTGCTCGAACGCCGCGATGCGCGATGAGTAATAGCCGCCGAAGCTGTAGCCCATGACGGCGACGCGCGCGGGATCGACCTCTTTCCTCCCCGATAAATAGTCATAGGCGGCCGCGCCGGGGACCTCGTAGTCGTAGCGGCTGTGCATGCCGCGCAGGCGCAGGCTCTCGCCCTGACCCGGACCGTCGATCGCGAGCGTGTGCATGCCGCGCCGCGCGAACTCGAGCCCGGCGAAGAACACGCTCATCTCCTTGGCGTTGTCCATGCCGTTGAAGATCACGACCGTGGGCGCGGGACCTGCGCCGTGCGCCTTCATGAAGAGCGCCGGCAGCGTGCGTCCCTCGTAAGGCACCTCGACGAACTCGATGTTCGGATGGCGCAGGCGGATGCCCGCGTGCCAGCAGCGATACGCTTTTTGCGCTTGCGCTTTCTTCTCCGGTCCGGGGCGGATGAAGCGCTCGGCGTTGTAGTGGTAATGCCCGGCGCGCAGGTAGTAGTCGCCCGCCGAGTATTTGTGGCCCTTGGCGGCGGCCGCTTCGGCCTTGCGCTCGATCGCATCGCCCATCGCGCCCCATTCCTCCCACCAGGCGTTCGGCTCCTGCTGGCGCGCGCGCAGCTTCTCGCACACGCGGTCCATCTCCTCGAGCGCGACCACGCCGTAGGGCGCCATGCCCTTGATGATCAGCGTGGCGTTCGACCACAGGAAGTTGTCGCCGAAGTGATCGATCCACGGGCCGCGCGCAGGCACCGAGGGCGTCATTCGCTTGTTCTCCAGGGATCGACCACCGGCACCTTCAGATCCCGGAAGTGCCGCAGGTTCCGCGTGGCGAGCGTGGCGTGGCGCGCCAGCGCGATGCCGGCGATTTGCGTATCACGCATGTCCACCGGCCGGCCGGCCTTCTGTCGCTCCGCGGCCAGTGTTGCTGCCTCGGTCGCGGCGGCGCTGTCGAAATCCAGCACGCGGTTTTGCAGGTCCTCTTCCAGCAGTCGCGCGAACGCGATTTCCAAGGCGTGCCGCCGCCGCCCCGAGGGCAGCAGGGCCAGGCCGAGGCGAGCCTCGAACAGCGTAATGCTGCTGATCCAGACGGACTCGGCCGGCTGGCGATCCAGCCATGCCACCACAGGGGCCTCGGGTTCCCTTCGCATCAACGCCGACAGCACGTTGGTGTCGAGAACGATCATTTGCCGAAGTCGGCCGACCGCGGCAACTGGCCGTGCAATTCCGGCAGGTCCGTCGTCAGGCCCGACTTCGCGAAGCGCGCCGCGATACGCGATCCCAACCTGGACGCGGGCCGGTTCTCTTCCTTCAGCGCGTTGCGCAGGATGTGCCGGACTTCCTCCTCCATGCTGCGGCCGTGGCGCTTGGCGCGGCGCTTCAGACGCGACTTAACGTCGTCTTCCAGGTGCCGCACGATGAACTGGGCCATGGCGCTTCCTCGCGATTCGGCAGTTTCGATATCATGATATCGCAGTGGCGCGGCCGCGGCAACGCGGCGTCACTCCGGCTTGATGTTCTTGGCGTCGACGAACGCGCTCCAGTTGCGGATTTCATTCGCCAGCTTCGCGCTCAGCACCGGCCCCGGCGCGTAGTCGGGCGTGATGTCGAGCTTCGCGAGGCGCCCGCGCACCTTCGGATCGGACATGACGCCCGCGACCGCCTTGTTGAGCTTGGCTTTCGCCGCCTCGGGAATGCCCTTGGGCCCGAAGATCCCGTACCAGAAGCGCAGATCGACGTCCGCGTGGCTGACGCCCGCCTCTTTCAGCGTCGGCACGCTCGGCAGCGCGGGCGAGCGGGCGGTGCTGGTGACGGCGAGCGCCTTGAGCCGGCCGCCCTCGACCAGGCTCTTCGCCACCTGGGTCGAAGCGAAAGTGACCGGAATGTGCCCGGCAATCACGTCGGCGACGGCTTGGCCGCCGCCCTTGTAGGGCACATGCACCGCTTCCATCCCGACGCCGTCGCGAAATACTTCCATCACCAGGTGCGTGACGCTGCCGACCCCGGCCGAAGCGTAGTTCATCTTCTGCGGCCCGGCCTTCGAATACGCGATCAGCTCCTGGACCGTGTTGGCCTTCACGTTATTCGCCACCACCAGCACCATCGGCGAGCTCGCCACCGAGGCGATCGCATCGTATTGCGTGAGCGGATCGAAGGACGAGGTCGCCTTCTTGTGCAGCGCCTGGCTCATGGCGAGCGCGTTCTCGGCGAGGAGCAGCGTGTAGCCGTCGGGCGGCGCGGCTGCGACGTGGTTCCAGCCGACGTAGCCGTTGGCGCCCGGCCGGTTCTCCACCACCACCGGCTGACCCAGCGCCTCGGTCAGCTCGCCGAGGATCTGCCGCGCCATGGTGTCGGTCGCGCCGCCGGGCACGAAGGCCACCACCAGCCGGATCGGGCGATCGGGATACGAAGAAGGAGTTTGCGCAACCGCGGCACCGAGCGCGACGAGCATGGCGCCGGCAATCGACCCGCAGCGAAAAAGATTGAGCATGGTGCCGTTCCTCGCGTCGATTGATCCCGCTGGAAGCATAGCGGAATTCGTTGCTGCTAGACTCCACGCTTCACCGCAAAGGAGGTCACCCGTGAGGAAACTATTCATCCCGATCGTGCTTGCCGCGGCGCTGTCCGCCGGATCTGCGGGCGCGCAGATCGTCACCAAGCTGTCGGGGATCCAGCCGCTCGAGCATCCGTCGAGCTACGCCGAAAAGTTCTTCGCTGAGCAGGTCTCCGTTATGACCAACGGCGCGATCAAGGTCGAGAATTACCACAATACCCAGCTCGGCGACGCTGTCGCGAATGTGCAGAGCATCCGCAACGGCACGATCGGCTTTACCGTGGTGTCGGCGTCGAACCTGAACCAGGTCGTTCCCGCGATGGACATGCTGTCGCTGCCGTTCATCTTCAAGAACGAGGCGCATTTCTGGTGGTACCTGGCGCAGCCCGAAGCGGAGAACTTCGTCAAGGCGCTCGAAGCCAAGGGCATCAAGAAGATCGGCTATATCGACTCGGGTGCGCGCAACCTGTTCACCCAGAAAGCCGTCAGGACGCCGGCTGACATGAGAGGCCAGAAGATCCGCGTCATGGCCTCGCCGGTGATGGTCAAGACGATGGAGGCGCTCGGCGCCACCGGCGTGCCGGTAGCCTGGGCCGAGCTCTACACGGCGCTGCAGACCGGCGTGGTGGACGGGGCTGAAAACAATCACCCGTCGGTGGTGGCGAAGAAATTCTACGAGGTCTCCAAGTACTACACGCTGGACGAGCACATGCGCATTCCCGATCTGCTGGTCGTGTCGATGAAGCTCTACGATTCCCTCAACGCCCAGCAGAAGGCGGCGGTGATGCAGGCCGGTGCGCTGACCCAGGCT
>DASXRW010000486.1:0-3373 GCA_036506355.1 Burkholderiales bacterium | reverse complement strand
CGCCGTTATCATAGCCAGATGCACGATGCCGTCTGGCTGAACGCCAACCTCGCGACCATGACTGCGGGCTCTCCCTATGGCGCCATCGTGGACGGCGCCATCGCCGTGACGCAAGGTCGCATTTCCTGGGTCGGCCCGCGTATCGGATGGAAAGACAAGGCACAGCGCGAGCACGACGCGCGCGGCGCCTGGATGCTGCCCGGCTTCGTCGACTGCCACACGCATCTCGTCTACGCTGGCAACCGGGCGCACGAGTTCGAGCTGCGCCTGAAGGGCGCGAGCTACGAGGACCTCGCCAAGGCCGGCGGCGGCATCGTCTCGACGGTGCGTGCCACGCGCGCCGCGTTCGAAGCCGAGCTCCTCGCGCTAGCGCAGCGCCGGCTCGGGCAATGGTTGCGCGAAGGCGCCGCGGTGATCGAGGTGAAATCCGGCTACGGCCTCGACCGCGACACCGAGCTCAAGATGCTGCGCGCCGCGCGGCAGCTCACCGGCCTTACGGTAAAGACCACCTTCCTCGGCGCGCACGCGCTGCCCGAGGAATTCAAGGGCCGCGCCGACGCCTATATCGACTTCGTCTGCGACGAGGTCCTCCCCGCCGCGGCAGCCGGGAAGCTCGTCGATGCGGTCGACGCGTTCTGCGAGCGGATCGCTTTCAACCGGCACCAGACCGCTCGGGTTTTCGACACGGCCAAGCGGCTCGGCCTCCCAGTGAAGCTCCATGCCGATCAGCTCTCCGACCTCGGGGGCGCCGCGCTCGCCGCGAAGTACGGCGCGCTTTCGGCCGACCACCTGGAGTACACGAGCGATCGGGGCGTCGAGGCCATGGCGCGCTCGCACACCGCGGCCGTGCTGCTGCCGGGCGCCTTCTACTTCCTGCGCGAGACCAAGCTGCCGCCGATCTCAGCGCTGCGGCGCAGCCACGTGGCAATCGCGCTCGCGACGGACCACAACCCCGGCTCATCGCCGCTCAGCTCGCCGCTCCTCGCGATGAACATGGCGTGCACCCTTTTCCACTTCGCGCCGGAAGAGGCGCTCGCCGGCTTCACCATCCACGGCGCGCGGGCGCTCGGCATGCAGGCGACGCACGGCACGCTCGAAGTTGGCAAGGCCGCCGATTTCGCGCTGTGGGAAGTCGACTCGCCCGCCGAGCTCGCCTATGCGATCGGCGCTAACCCGTGCGTGGGCGCGATCCGAGCAGGAGAAAGAGCTCGAGCAGCGTCCTGAGCTGCGGGCGGAGCTGGCGCGCGAGGTTCTCGCGGAATTTGTAGGGCGCCTTCTCGTCCATGTACGCGGCTTCGGAGAGCTCGAGCTGGACGGCGTGGATGCCGTTTGCCGGCTCGCCGTAGCGCCGCGTGATGTAGCCGCCCTTGAAACGGCCGTTGAGCACCGCGCTGTAGCCCTCCACCGACTTGCGCAGGGCTTCGCCCACGCCGGGCGCGCAGGATTTCCCGTCCGCGGTGCCGAGGTTCAGGTCGGGCAGCTTGCCCTGGAAGAAGCGCGGCAGGACGGAGAAGATGGAATGCGCGTCCCAGAGCAGCGCGTAGCCATGCTTGGCTTTGATGTCCGCGAGCGCCTGCGCCAATCGGTCGTGATAGGGCCGCCAGTACACGCGGATCCGCTCGGCGAGTTCCTCGTCCGACGGCGGGAAGCCCGGGAGATACAGCGGCTCGCGGTGGAACGTATCGAGCGGCACGACACCGGTCGTGTCTTGGCCGGGATAGAGATTCGCGTTATCGGGCGGCCGGTTGAGGTCCACCACGTAGCGCGAATGCGTCGCCACGAGCACCGACGCGCCGAGCGCATCGAGGAAGCTGTACAGCCGCTCGAGATGCCAATCAGTATCGGGCAGCGCCCGCGCCGCCGGGCTCAGGCGTGGTGCCAGCCACTCCGGGACGAAGGTGCCGGTGTGCGGCATGGAAACGAGGAGCGGCGCCGTGCCCGCGCGGAAGCTGAACAGCTCCATCAGAATGACGGCAGCAGCCCGGGCGCAAAGCGATGAAAAGCGCCTGCGTCCACCAGCGCCTGGATCGCCGTGATGTCCGGCGCGAAATAGCGGTCGTGGTCGTAGAAGGCGACCTTCGAGCGCACCAGCGCATGCACTTCCTGCAGCCGCGGCGAGGTGCGTAGCGGCGCGCGGAAGTCGATGCCCTGCGCCGCGGCGAGCAGCTCGATCGCGACGATGCTCGCGCTGTTGTTCGCCATCTCGCCCAGGCGCCGCGCCGCGAAGGTCGACATGCTGACGTGATCCTCCTGGTTCGCCGACGTCGGCAGGCTGTCGACGCTCGCCGGGTGCGCGAGCGACTTGTTCTCGCTGGCTAGCGCCGCCGCGGTGACCTGCGCCAGCATGAAGCCGGAGTTCACGCCGCCGTGCTCGACCAGGAATGGCGGCAGGCCGGAGAGCGAAGGATCGATCAAAAGCGCGATGCGCCGCTCGGAGAGCGCACCGATCTCCGCGATGGCGATCGCAAGGCCATCGGCGGCGATGGCGATCGGCTCGCCGTGGAAGTTGCCGCCGGAAAGAATTTCATCTCCCACTATTAGCGGGTTGTCCGTGACCGCAGTCGATTCGGTTTCCAGCACCCGCGCGGCATGGCGCAACTGGTCGAGGCACGCGCCCATCACCTGCGGCTGGCAGCGCAGACTGTACGGGTCTTGCACCCGGGGATCGTTCTCGAGGTGCGAGCGCCGTATTTCGCTTCCTTCCAGTAGTTGAAGGTAATGCTTCGCGACCTCGCGCTGCTCCGCATGGCCGCGCAGTTCGTGGATGCGCGCATCGAACGGCGTATCGCTGCCCGCAGCTGCATCTACCGACAGGGCGCCGGCCGCGACTGCGGCGGCGAAGACATCCTCCGCGGCAAACAGGCCGACCAGCGCCAGTGCGGTGGAAACCTGCGTGCCGTTGAGGAGCGCCAGTCCTTCTTTCGGCGCGAGCTTGATCGGCTGGGGATGCTGCACCTCGCCGATGCCGAGCAGCGCGAGCGACAGATGCGCGAGCGGCGCCAGGTCGCCCGAAGCACCGACCGACCCCTTGGACGGGATGCGTGGATAGAGGCGGCGGTTATAGAGCTCGAGCAGGCGCTCCACCAGCAGCGGCCGCACGCCGGAATAGCCGCGCGCCAGGCTCTCGATCTTGAGCGCGAGCGTGAGGCGCACCGTCGCGTCGTCGAGCAGCGGCCCGGTGCCCGCGGCGTGCGACAGCACGATGTTCCGCTGCAGCTCTTCGAGTTCGCCGTCGGCGATGCGCGTCTGCGAGAGGCGCCCGAAGCCGGTGTTGATGCCGTAGGCCGGCTTGCCCGACCGCAAGATGCGCTCGACCGCCGCCTGGCTTTCACGCACTCGGGAAAGGCAGGCCGGGTCCAGCTCGAGCGGCGGC
>DASXRW010000485.1:0-10174 GCA_036506355.1 Burkholderiales bacterium | reverse complement strand
ACGGTGCCTTTCTTGTTCTTCAGGACATGGTCCCACGCGGTCTTGTAAGCATGCGCGGGAAGCGGCACGTACTTCACTTCCTGCGAGAGCTTGGCGCCGTGCTCCATGTAGAACTGCGCGAACTCCTTCACCTCCGGCTTGGCGAGCGACTTGGCGTTCACGTAGATGAAGATCGGGCGCGAAAGCGGCTGGTAGGTGCCCTTCACCACGGCTTCGAGCGACGGCACTACCGGCTGGCCCTTGTCGTTGACGATCGGCACCGCCCTCAGCTTGTCCTTGTTCTCCACGTAGTACGCGAAGCCGAAGTAGCCGAGCGCGTTGACGTCGCGCGCCACGCCCTGCACCAGCACGTTGTCATCCTCCGAGGCGGTGAAGTCGCCGCGCGAGGACTTGCTCTTTCCGACCACGGCCTCGGTGAAGTAGTCGAAGGTGCCGGAGTCGGCGCCGGGCCCGAAGAGCTTCATCGGCTGGTCGGGCCATGCGGGATTCACCTGCTTCCAACGCGTGACCTTGCCTTGCGCTGCGGGCTCCCAGATCTTCTTCATCTCGGCGACGGTGAGCTGCTTGATGAAGCCGTTCTTCGGGTTGATCACGACGGTGATCGCGTCGAAGGCGACCGGCAGCTCGAAGTACTCGATGCCGGCGGCCTTGCAGTCGGCCATCTCCTTGTCGAGGATCGGGCGCGAGGCGTCCGAGATGTCGGTCTCGCCGCGGCAGAACTTCTTGAAGCCGCCGCCGGTGCCGGAGATGCCGACCGTCACCTTCACGGCGTTCTTCTTCGCCTTCTGGAACTCTTCCGCCACCGCCTCGGTGATCGGGAACACGGTGCTCGAGCCGTCGACCTTCACGACCTGCCGCTGCGCGAACGCGGGCGCGGCCACGAGGCACGCGCCGGCGATGAGCCATGCTTTCAAGGGGTTCTCCTAATGGAATTGGACACCGGCGCGCAGACTATTACGCCGGTATTACCGATTTGTGACCGCTTGAGGGGGTGTGGCGCACGCCGTCATTAGACCGTGTCGCAAACTGGCTACCCTGGTATCCACCGCCCGCTGAGCGATGGAGCGCGACCTACAGATAACTTGGTCGCAGCGTCAGGGCGCGCCGCTCTAGGAGGCGGCGGTTGAGCTTGCCGTGCGGCAGGCTGGCGAAGATCTTGATCCGGCGCATCAGCGTCCAGAAATTGTCGCGCAGCACATCGTCGGCATCGCCGGTCGCGTCGTCGGTCTCCACATGCCAGTGAGCAATGAACGGATCACCCGGCCACCCTGCGAAATGCGCATCGGCAGCGACGTCGCAAAGCGTGATGATGAAGTCCATGCGCGGCGCGCCGGGACGGCGGTAAAGCTCGAGGCTCTTGGCGCGCGAGTTCGCCACCGGCATGCGATGCTGGGCGAGGAACTCGACGGCGTACGCGTTGAGCCACTCGTTCGGGTAGCAGCCCGCGCTGTAGGCGCCGAAGCGCCCGGGAGCGACAGAGTTGAGAATCGACTCCGCCATGATGCTCAGAGCGGAATTGTCCTCGCAGACGAACAAGACGTTCACGGTTGGAGACCCGTCCCCTCTACGGGCGTAACACCATGATAATTTTTCGAGGGGCCCTTCGGCAATCAAATTTTTTCTTGCATTGCCTATTTCTTGATCGCGCTAGCGCGAACGCATTGAATGCGTGCGCATTCGGCTGCATTTCACAAACGATCCACAGCCTTATCCACAGTAGTTGTGGATATCGTTGTAACAATCCAGTAATTTTCGCTGCGGGAGGAAAAACGTGAATACAAAAACGCTGTTCGCAAAGTTTCTCGCGCTGCTCGTCGCGCTTTTGGCCACGAGCTGCGCGATGCGCGGCACGGATCGCCTGTCGCGCATCGAGCACATCGTCGTGATCTACGCCGAGAACCGCAGCTTCGATCATTTGTACGGTTTCTTCCCTGGCGCCGAAGGCATCGCGCAGGCGACGGCGGAGCAAAAGACGCAGCTCGATCACGATGGCCGCGCGCTGCCGCGTCTGCCGCCGGTGTACGAGGGCGGAAAGATCAATCCGCGTTTCCCGCAGAACCTGCCGAACGCGCCGTTCCAGATCGACGCGCCGCCGGTCAACGGCCGCATGGACGAGGTCCTGCCGAGCCCGATCCACGCCTACTACCAGAATCGCGAGCAGATCAACGGCGGAAGCAACAACCTGTTCGTCGCCATGTCGAACGTCGGCGCCTGGGTGATGGGCTACTTCGACGGCTCGAAGATGAAGCTCTGGAACTGGGCGAAGGAGTACACGCTCGCCGACCATTTCTTCATGGCGGCGTTCGGCGGTTCCTATCTCAACCACCAGTGGCTGATCTGCGCCTGCACGCCGATGGATCCCGCTGCGCCGGCCACCGCGAAGGCGCAGCTCGACGAGCAGGGCAGGCTGAAGAAAAGACCCGACTCACCCCCTTCGGTGCTGCAGGGACCGGCCCATCTCTACGATGGGCGCGTCTCGCCTGACGGCTACGTGGTCAACACCTCGCAGCCCGCGTATCAGCCGAGCGGCATTCC
Organism: Burkholderiales bacterium; assembly: GCA_036506355.1. Taxonomy (GTDB): domain Bacteria; phylum Pseudomonadota; class Gammaproteobacteria; order Burkholderiales; family SG8-39; genus SCGC-AG-212-J23. Next base: position 7,639 of record DASXRW010000485.1, on the reverse strand, counting down.
GCCTGCGCCGGGCGGCAGCGTCGATCTCGCCAATCCGGCGAATCATCCGCTGCCGCCGGTGACGCTGAAGACCATCGGCGACACGCTCTCGGCGAAAGGCGTGAGCTGGGCTTGGTACGCCGGCGGCTGGAATGTCGCGCTCGCCGACGGCCGGCAGGATCCGACCATCAAGCGCTCCGTGATCTACAGCCGCGACAAGGGCAGCCCGATCTTCCAGCCGCATCACCAGCCGTTCAATTACTACGCGCGCTTCGCCCCCGGGACGGCTGATCGCGCGAGGCACTTGAAGGACTACGAAGATTTACTGGCCGATATCGACAAGGGCACGCTGCCGCAGGTCGTGTTGTACAAGCCAGCCGGCCGCGTCAACGAGCATCCGAGCTACACCGACGTCGCGAGCGGCGACGAGCACATCCACCAGCTCCTCACGCGCCTGCGCGCGAGCCCGCAGTGGTCGAAGATGGCGGTGATCGTCACCTACGACGAGAACGGCGGCTTCTGGGATCACGTCCCACCGCCGTCGGGTCCCGGCTGGGCCGACCGCTGGGGCCCGGGCACGCGCATCCCGACTCTGATCATTTCCCCGTTCGCGCGGCGCGGCTACGTCGACAAGACGCCTTACGACACTACTTCGATTCTCAAGCTCATCACCCGCCGGTTCGGGCTGGAACCATTGCCGGGCGTGCGCCCCAACGCCGGCGATCTCAGCAATGCGTTCGAGTTCTAGTCGCCCGTAGGAGCAATCCGGAATTCCAGCACCGACTCCATCCCCTCGAGCGAGACCGAAAGGCGGCCCGCGCCGGAGCGGTCCGCCGAGCGGATGACCATGCTGTGGCGCACGCGCCCTTCCGCTTCCAGGCGGTAACTGAAATTCGCGATGCTGAAGCCGTGCGATTCGACCAGCTCGCGCACCTGCCGCTCGGTCATGCCGGCGCTGCGCGCAAAGCGCACATCGAAGTGGTAGTACGCCTGCGACGGCATGCGCGCCTCGATCCAGCGGAAGAAGGCGAGGATGCCGAGCGTCAGCACGACCGAGATGACGAGCGGGAAATAGAAGCCGATGCCGGCGAGGATGCCGATCGCCGCGGTGATCCAGATCGAGGCCGCGGTGGTGAGCCCGCGCACCGAGAGACCTTCCTTGATGATCACGCCGGCACCGAGAAAGCCGATGCCGGTCATGATGCCCTGCGCCATGCGCGTCGGATCGACCTGCACCAGCCCGCTCGCCGCGCGCATCCAGTGCGCCTCGTAGACGGTGACGAGCATCAGCAAGCTCGAGGCGGTGCACACCAGCGCGTGCGTGCGAAAGCCCGCCGGGCGGCCGTGGTACGAGCGCTCGTAGCCGATCAGCGCGCCCGCGGCCAGCGCGGCGAGCAACCGCACCGTGATCTCATAGTCGTCCGCGTTCACTTGAAGTTCTGCAGTCCCTCGAGATCGAGGATGGTAAGGCCCACGCGGTGCACGCGCACGAGCCCCTTCTGCTCCAGGAACTTGAGCGCCTCGTTGGTGCGCTGGCGCGAAAGGCCGGCGAGCTCGGCGATCTCCTCCTGCGAGATGACGAGCGCCGAGTCGATGCCCGGCGAGAGCAGCGGGTTGTAGAGCGAGCCGAGCGAGAGCGCGACGCGCGCGTTCGGCTCGAGCAGGCGATCGCGCTGCGCGAGGCCCACGAACTGGCGCAGCCGCTCGTTCAGCTGGTCGATGATGAAGCGGTTGAAGCTGAGGTTACGATCGAGCAGCGCCATGAACGTCGCGCGCGGCATGAAGGCGAGCTCGCTGTCTCTCAGCACGACGCCGTCGTAGCCGCGTGGCGCGCGCCGCAGGAGCGAGCCCTCGCCGAACCACGACCCGGTCCCCACGGCGACGAACGAGGTGCTCTGCCCCTCGGCCGACGCCACGCTCATCTTGGCGAGCCCGTCGACGATGCCGATCCAGTGCTCGACCGGGTCGGTCTCGCGAAAGACGTAGGTGCCCTTCGGATAGACGCGCGAGAAGGTCTCGCGCTCGACCCGCGCGCGCTCCTCCGGCGTGAGCCCGCGCGCCCACACGGCGTTCGCCAGGCTCTGCGCGAGCTTCGACATGCCGCCATTGTCGCCCCGATGACGTCGTCCGGGTGACTGCGGCGCTCGCCGGCGGTGGCTACGCTCGCTCCAACCTTTTACGGAGGAGACGCCATGAAGATCGAGCCCCGCCGCTGGTCCGTCGTCGAGATGCTGGAAGAAGCGATGGAGCGCTACGCGGCCAAACCGGCTTTCCGCTGCTTCGGTCAGACGCTCACCTACGCCGACATCGATCGCCTGTCGCGCGCCTTCGCCGCCTATCTACAGCGCCGGCTCGGCGTCGGCAAAGGCGACCGGATCGCGGTCATGCTGCCCAACATCCCCGCTTTTCCGATCGCCATGATCGGCATCCTGCGGGCGGGCGCGGCGCAGGTGAACGTGAATCCGCTCTACACGCCGCGCGAGCTCGAGCACCAGCTGAACGATGCCGGCGCAGAGATCGTCGTCATCTTCGGCGGCGTATCGGCGACGCTCGCCGAGATCATCGGCAAGACCGGGGTAAAGCGGGTGATCAGCGTCGGCCTGGGCGACGCCACCGGCGCCACGATCCCCAGCCCGGCGGTGCACGCGCGTCTCGAGCACATCGCGTTCACCGAGGCGCTGAAGCAGGGTGCCGACCTCGCCTACACGCCGGTCGCGCTCGCCGGCGACGACCTGATCTTCCTGCAGTACACCGGCGGCACCACCGGCATCTCGAAGGGCGCGGCGCTCGCGCACGCGAACCTCGTCGCCAACACCGAGCAGTTCAAGACCTTCATGGCGAGCGTGCTACGTCCCGGCGAGGAAGTCATGGTGACCGCGCTGCCGCTCTATCACATCTTCGCGCTGATGGTGAATTTCCTCTCGTTTTTCTCCATCGGCGCGGAGAACTGGCTCGTCACCAACCCGCGCGACATGGACAGCTTCGTCGATATCCTGAAGCGCGCGCGCCCGACCGCGTTCACCGGGGTCAACACGCTCTTCGGCGGCCTCCTCATGCATCCGAAGATCGGCGAGGCGGATTTCTCGCGGCTTCGCCTTTGCATCGGCGGCGGAGCCGCGGTGCTGCCGGTCACGTCGGAGAAGTGGAAGGCGCTCACCGGCAGGAACATCCTCGAAGGCTACGGCCTGTCGGAGACTTCGCCGGTGCTGACGCTCAACCCGCCGGCGGCGACCGAGTTCTCGGCGACGGTTGGCCTGCCATTGCCTGGCACCGAGATCAAGCTGCTCGACGCCGAAGACCGCGAAGCGGCCTTGGGCGAGCCGGGCGAGATCTGCGCCAAGGGGCCGCAGGTGATGAAGGGCTACTGGCAGAAGCCCGAGGCCAACGCCGCGGCGTTCACGGCCGACGGCTACTTCCGCACCGGCGACATCGGCGTCATCGACAGCCGCGGCTTCCTCAAGATCGTCGACCGCAAGAAGGACATGATCATCGTCTCGGGCTTCAACGTGTACCCGAACGAGGTGGAGGCAGTGGCCGCCGCCTGCGCGGGTGTGGCCGAGTGCGCCTGCGTCGGCGCGCCCGACGAGAAGACGGGCGAGGCGGTGCGCCTGTTCGTGGTTAAGGCACCGGGTGCGGCGCTCTCCGAGGAAGACGTAATCGCGCACTGCCGCCGCGGGCTCACCGCGTACAAGGTGCCGCGGCGGGTGCGCTTCCTCGACACGATGCCGAAATCCAACGTCGGCAAGATCCTGCGCAAGGATCTGCGGGGGATGGCATGACCATGATCGCGGGCTACAGCATGGCGAGCCTGCCGAGCCTCGTCGGCCGCGAGCTCGGCACCTCCGACTGGACCGCGGTCGACCAGGAGCGCATCGACCGCTTCGCCGATTGCACCGGCGACCGCCAGTGGATCCACGTCGACGTCGAGCGCGCCAAGCGCGAGAGCCCTTACAGCGCGCCGATCGCGCACGGGTATCTCAGTTTGTCGCTGGTCGCGCCGATGGCGATGGAGATCGGCCTCATTCCGCCGGATGCGGCGAGCGGGCTCAACTACGGCCTCGACAAGGTGCGCTTCATCGCGCCGGTGAAGGCGGGAGCGCGCGTGAGGAACCGCGTGAGCCTCGTCTCCGCCGAGCCGCAGAAAGGCGCGAGGCTGCTCCTCAAGCTCGACTGCACGCTCGAGATCGAGGGCGAGGCGAAGCCTGCGCTCGTCGCCGAGATGCTGTGCATGCTGATCGGGAAATCCTCATGAGCGCCGAGCTCCAGGAACAGGCCGCCCAGCACACGCTCGCGGCCAACCCGCTGGTTGGCGTTCGGGCCGCGGACCTCCTCGGTGCCGGGCGCGTGCTGCTCGAGCAGATGGCGCGCAATCCGCTGGTCGCCGCGCGCCAATACCTCAACCTCCTCGGCGAGGTCGGCCGCATCGCGACCGGCCGCTCGGAGCTCGCGCCGTCCCCGGCCGACAAGCGCTTCGCCGATCCCGCATGGAAGGAGAGCGCGGGGTATCGGGCGCTCGCGCAGTGCTACTTCGCCTGGGGCAACGCGCTCGCCAGGTTCGTCGACGAGGCGGACATGCCCAAGCGCGACGCCGACCGCGCCCGCTTCATCGTCTCGCTGCTGGTGGACGCGGCGGCGCCGACCAACACGCTCGGCGGTAATCCCGCCGCCATCAAGAAAATGGTGGACACCGGCGGCGCGAGTCTCCTGCGCGGGCTGGAAAACTTCACCGGCGATCTCGCGCGCAACGCCGGGCTGCCGGCGCAGGTCGATGCGCGGCAGTTCGCGGTCGGGAAAAATCTCGCCACCACGCCGGGCGAGGCGGTGTATCGCAGCCCGGTGATGGAGCTGATCCAGTACCGGCCGATGACCGGCGAGGTGCACGAGCGGCCGCTCCTGATTGCGCCGCCGCAGATCAACAAGTACTACATCTTCGACCTCGTGCCCGAGAAGAGCATCGTGCAGCTTGCGCTCAAAGGCGGCCTGCAGACCTTCGCCATCAGCTGGAAGAACCCGACCGGCGCCGAGCGGCGCTTCGGCCTGGATACTTACGTCGCTGCGCTCGAAGAGGCGACCGACGTGATGCGCGAGATCACGGGGAGCCCGGACATCAACATCTGGGGCGCGTGCTCCGGCGGCATCACGGTATCGGCGTTCCTCGCCAATCTCGCGGCGCGCGAGGAGCCCAAGGTGCACAGCGCGACGCTCGCGGTGTGCGTGCTCGACATGGCGGTGGCGCAAGGCACGACCGCCGGCATGTTCGTCACGCCGGAGGCGATCATCGCGGCGAAGACCTCCTCGCAGCTCGCGGGCGTCGTGGAAGGCCAGGAGCTCGCGCGGATGTTCGCGTGGATGCGCCCCAATGATCTGATCTGGAATTACTGGGTGAACAACTACCTCCTCGGCAACACGCCGCCCGCATTCGACGTGCTCTACTGGAACAGCGACACGACGCGGCTGCCGGCGAAGCTGCATGGCGACTTCCTCGACCTGCTGGAGGCGAACCCGTTCGTCCATCCCGGTCGGCTCAGCGTGCGTGGCAAAGCGCTCGACATGCGCGCGGTGGACATGGATACCTATGTCATCGGCGGCGTGACCGATCACATCACGCCCTGGCAGGGCTGCTACAACACGGCGCGCCTTTACGGCGAACGCAGCACCTTCGTGCTCTCGAACAGCGGCCACATCCAGAGCCTGATCAATCCGCCCGGCAATCCGAAGGCGCATTTCTGGGCCGCACCGGCGCTCGAAGCGAGCGCCGACACTTGGCGCGAGAAGGCGGAGAAGCAGCAGGGCAGCTGGTGGCCGCACTGGCTCGCGTGGGTCAAGGCGCGCTCGGGCGAGAGGGTTCCGGCGCCTGCGGCGAGCATCGAAGGCATCGGCGCCGCGCCCGGACGCTACGCGCTGGAAAAGTGATGCAGATCGGCCTGCGGCAAGTCGGCAACCGCACGCTGCGCGTCGGCGTGCGGCAGGGCGATCTCGCCCGGCCGCCGCTGCTCCTCTTCAACGGCATCGGCGCGAACATCGAGCTCGTCGCGCCGTTCCTCGACGCGCTCGACGGTCCCGAGGCGATCGTGTTCGATGTGCCGGGTGTGGGCGGCTCGCCGGTGCCGGCGCTGCCCTATCGCCCTTGGACGCTCGCGCGGCTCACCGCGCAGCTCCTCGATCAGCTTGGGCACGCGCGCGTCGACGTTCTCGGCGTGTCCTGGGGCGGCGCGCTCGCCCAGCAGTTCGCCTTCCAATACGCCAGCCGCTGCCGGCGCCTAGTGCTGGCGGCCACTTCGCCCGGGCACCTCATGGTGCCGGGGAAGCTCTCGGTGCTCGCAAAGATGGCGAGCCCGCGGCGCTACAAGGACGCCGAGTACATGTACCGCGTCGCCGGCGAAATCTATGGCGGCGCACTGCGCCGCTCGCCGCAGCTCGCGCGCGAGCACTTGCGCCACGTGCGCTGGTCGAGCGACTACGGCTATTACCTCCAGCTTCTCGCCGGCCTCGGCTGGACGAGCCTCCCCTGGCTGCGGTTCCTGCCGCAGCCGACGCTCGTCATGTCCGGCGCGGACGACCCGCTGGTGCCGATGATCAACGCGCGCATCCTCGCGACGCTGATTCCTAACGCTCGTCTTGTGACGCTCGATGATGGCCACCTCTTCCTCGTTACCAGCGCCGGCGAGTCCGCGAGGCTAGTTTCGGAATTTCTCCACTAAGGTCCATCCCCAGTACGCGAGCGCCAGCCACACGGCGGCGATGAACGCCGCTGCCCAGTAGCTTTTCGGCCTTGCTTTCTGCTGCGCGAGCCAGGCATCCGCCTCGCGCCGCGCGTCGGCCAGTACCTCCGGCGGAATCAGCCGGATGGTCAAGTAAATGCCGAGCGGCACGAGGATGAGGTCATCGAGATAACCGACTACCGGAATGAAGTCCGGGATGAGGTCGATCGGGCTGAACGCATAGGCCACGACAACGCCGGCCAGTATCTTTGCCGCGAGCGGCGTGCGCGGGTCGCGACGGCAGAACCACAGTGTGACCACCTGCGCCCTGAGCTCCGCTGCCCAGCGCTTGAGCCGCGCGAGCACTAGTCTAGCGGCAGGCCGACGTAGTTCTCGGCGAGCGTCTGCGCCTTCGCGCGCGAGCTCACCACGTAGTCGAGCTCGGCGAGCTGCAGCCGATGATGGAACGGCGTCTCGTCGTGGAAGCGGTGCAGGAGCGAGGTCATCCACCAGGAGAAGTGCTCGGCGCGCCAGACGCGGCGCAGCGCGGTGGCCGAATAGGCGCCCAGCGGCTTTTGATCGCCGGCATAGAACGACGCGAGCGCCCGCGACAGCACGCGCACATCGGCCGCGGCGAGGTTCAAGCCCTTCGCGCCGGTCGGCGGCACGATGTGCGCGGCGTCGCCGGCGAGGAACAGGCGCCCGTAGCGCATCGGCTCGACCACGTAACTGCGCATTGCTATTACGCTCTTCTGGAAGATGCGGCCTTCGGCGAGCCGCCAGCCTTCCGAAGTCTCGAGCCGCGCGTGCAGCTCCTCCCAGATGCGGCTGTCGGGCCAGTTCTTCACCTCGTCGTCCGGATCGCACTGCAGATAGAGGCGCTGGATCTGCGGCGAGCGCGTGCTGACGAGCGCGAAGCCGCGCTCGTGATGCGCGTAGATCAGCTCATCCGTGGAAGA
>DASXRW010000484.1:0-2926 GCA_036506355.1 Burkholderiales bacterium | reverse complement strand
GCCGCTGCCGCTCACCGAGGAGGCACTCGACGTCGTTTGCCGCAACGTGGAGCACGCGCAGCAGGTCCTCGGCCGACAGCTGTTGCTGGAGAATCCATCGTCGTACCTGCGCTTCCGTCACTCGACCATTACCGAGTGGGAATTCATGGCGGCCGTCGCGGCGCACACCGGCTGCGGCATCCTGTGCGACGTCAACAACATCTACGTGAGCGCGTGCAACCACGGCTTCAATGCATCGTCCTACCTGCGCGCGCTGCCCGCGGCTGCGATCGGAGAGTTCCATCTCGCCGGCCATCGCGTGCGCCAGTTCGAGGACGGACGCTCGATCCGCATCGACGACCATGGCTCACGCGTTGCGCCCGAAGTGTGGACGCTATACGCCGAGGCGGTGGCGCTCTTCGGCGTGCGGCCGACGCTCGTCGAATGGGACACCGATGTGCCGCCACTCGCCGTGCTGCTCGAAGAGGCGGCGCATGCCGAGCGAATTCTGAAAGAGGAGAGCACCCTTGCCCGCGCTGCTTGAGCTGCAGCGCGCCTTCGTCGGCGCCCTGCTGCGCGAATACGACCGCGGCGTCTGGTCCTACATCGTCGACGATGGCTTCAGCGCGCCTGAGCGGCTGCGCATCTACCGCAATACCTGCCGCTCGACGCTCGTCCAGACGCTGCGCATGACCTACCCGGCGGTGGAGCGGCTGGTGGGGCGCGATTTCTTCAATCACGCCGCCGCGAAATGTGTCGCGCGCTACCCTGCGCGCAGCGGCTATCTCAACGACTACGGCGGCGAGTTCGCCGATTTCCTCGCCGGCTTCGAGCCGGCGCGCGAGCTTGCTTACCTGCCGGACGTGGCGCGCTTCGAGTGGGCGCTCAGCGTCGCCGCGAACGCCGAGGACGCGCCGCTGCTGGAGCCCGATGCCTTGCTTGGCGTGCAGGCCGAGGACCATGCCGCGCTGCGCTTCGCGCCGCATCCGTCGGTGAGCTGTCTCGAGCTCGCCTATCCGGCGGACGAGATCGCGGACGCCGTGCTGAGCGGCGACGAGGCTGCGATGGCCCAGGTCGATCTCGCGTACGGCTCGGTCTGCATCGTCGTCCACCGCAGCCCGAACGGGCTCGAAACTGAGCGCCTTTGCGCGCGCAGCTACGAGTTCGTCTCGCTGCTGTGCGCCGGCGAGCCCCTGGGCCGCGTAATCGAGGCGGCGCCCGAGCAGGCGCCGATGCTGCTCGCGCGGCAGCTCGCCAAAGGGCGTCTGAGCGCATTCAGGGCGCCGGCATGAACCAGTTGCTTCGCCTGCGCGCCTGGCTCGAGTCCGTCCCTTATACGGTGCTCGCGCTGCCGCTGCGCTTCGGCGTGGCGTGGATCTTCTGGAACTCGGCGCAGGTGAAGCTCATCAACTGGCAGCGCACCATCGAGCTCTTCACCGACGAGTACCGCGTCCCGCTGCTGCCGCCGGAATTCGCGGCGGGCATGGCGCTCTCGATCGAACTCACCTGTCCCATCCTTCTCGTGCTGGGTCTCTTCACCCGCGCCGCCGTCCTCGTGCTGATCGGCATGACCGCGGTGATCCAGACCTTCGTCTATCCCGATGCCTGGCCGACGCACCTGCAGTGGACGGCGATGATGCTCGTGCTCCTCTGCCGCGGCGCGGGCGCGGTCTCGGTGGATCATTACCTGTGGCGCCGTTTCGGGGTTTCCCTTCAAGGGACATGAAGCTGCTTGCCGCAGCGGTGCTCCTCGCCGCGAGTGGCGCGAGCGCCCAGATGGAGCCCGACCGCATCGAGTGGGCGCGCACCGACTTCGCGAAGCGCACCGTCGAGCTCGCCGAGATCGAGTCCGGCGGTCCGCCGAAGGACGGCATCCCGGCGATCGACCGGCCGCGCTTCGTCGCCGTGCAAGCGGCGCGCGCATGGCTCAAGCCGAAGGAGCCGGTGATCGTGCTGCGCATCGGCGCGCAAGCGCGCGCCTATCCGATCCAGATCCTCATGTTCCACGAGATCGTCAACGACACGCTGGGCGGCGTTCCCGTCGCCGTCACCTTCTGCCCGCTGTGCAATGCCTCGATGGTGTTCGACCGGCGCGTCGGCGGCGCGACGCTCGATTTCGGCACCACCGGCAAATTACGCTTCTCGGATCTCGTCATGTACGACCGCCAGACCGAATCCTGGTGGCAGCAGTTCATCGGCAAGGGCATCGTCGGCCGCTACGCGGGAACCGGGCTCAAGCGGCTGCCCTCGGAGATCGTCGCCTTCGCGGACTTCGCGGCGGCGTATCCGGAAGGCGAAGTGCTCTCGCGCGCTACCGGCCATTTGCGTCCGTACGGCAGAAATCCGTATGCGGGCTACGACCGCATCGACCAGAGCCCGTTCCTCTTCACCGGAAAGCGCGACTCGCGCCTGGCGCCGATGGAGCGCGTGCTCTCGGTCTCGGTGGGCGGAAAGCACCGGCTCCATCCCTTGAGCGTCCTCGAGCGCCAGCCCGTCGCGAACCAGGAAATGGGTGGCGTGCCTTATGTGGTCTTCGCCAAGCCGGGCATGGCCTCGCCGCTCGACCGCGAGCGCATCGACGAAGGACGCGAGATCGTGGCGGCGACCGCGTTCGACCGTGGGCTCGAAGGCGAGGTGCTCGAATTCGCGCAGCGCGGCGGGCGCATCGTCGATACGCGCACCAATAGCGAATGGAACGTTCTCGGCGAAGCGGTTTCAGGACCGCTCAAGGGCAAGCGCCTGGCGCCGCTCGAGAGCGGCGTGCACTTCGCCTTCGCCTGGCTCGCCTTCAATCCCGATAGCGAGATTGTGCGTTCACCGTCCAGTCGTAGTCGATGAATTCCAGCTCGTAGTCCTCGGGAACCGCGGTGCTTGCGTAGTGGTTGATATAGGCGATGAGCGTGGGGCTCTTCGCCAGAAAGTCTTCGCGATAGAACTTGAGGATGCT
>DASXRW010000483.1:0-18410 GCA_036506355.1 Burkholderiales bacterium | reverse complement strand
CTACATGGCGCACTGCCTCGAGCTTTTCGGCTCGCGCGCCTGGATGGTGGCGTTTCTCGCCTTTTCGGCGAGCCTGCATCGCGGCGATTCGTTTCCGTGGTCGCTCGCCGCCATCGCCGCGGTGGTGAACCTGCTCGCCGTGCCCGCCTCGATCCTCGGCAACGAAGTCGCGCTGCGCATCGGGCGGCGCCGCTGGATCCTTTGGGTGATGGCCGCGTCCGGCTCGAGCGGCCTCGTCCTCGGCTGGTCGGCACCGTGGCACTGGATCCTGGTGCTCGCGCTGCTCGTCGCCTATTCGATGCTGGTGATGGCGGAATCGGGCACCCTGACCGCGGGTCTCGTCGCCGCGGCGCCCGCCGAGCTGCGGGGTGCGGCGATGAGTCTCTATTCACTGGCGGGCTTCGCCGGCGGGCTCCTCGGACCGGTGATCTTCGGTGCCGCACTGGATATCGCCGGCGGCGCAGCCGCGCCGCATGCCTGGATCGCCGCCTACGCTGCCATCGGCGCGGGATGTCTCGCCGCGCCAATCGTGGCTAGAATCAACGCAAACACGGCGCCACGTGAGGAGGAGGAGACATGGAGCGCATCTGGCTGAAGAGCTATCCCCCCGGCGTGCCCGCCGAGATCGACACCCATCAGTTCGGCTCGCTCGTCGAGCTCTTCGAGAAGAGCATCCGCGCCTACGGCGATCGCCCGGCGTTCACCAACATGGGCAAGACGCTGCGCTTCTCCGAGCTCGACACGCTGGCGCGCAACTTCGGCGCCTGGCTGCAGGCGAAGGGGCTGGCGAAGGGCGCACGCGTCGCGATCATGATGCCCAACTGCCTGCAGTATCCGATCGCGATGTTCGGCACGCTGCGCGCCGGCTGCGTCGTGGTGAACGTGAACCCGCTCTACACCGCGCGCGAACTCGAGCACCAGATCAAGGACGCGGGCGCCGAGGTGATCGTGATCCTCGAGAATTTCGCCTCGGTACTCGAAGAGGTGCGCCCGCGCCTGCAAGGCGCGCCCGGTGGCGCGGCGCTCAAGCACGTGGTCGTCACTTCGCTCGGCGAGATGCTCGGGCTGAAGGGGCTGCTCGTGAATCTCGTCGTGCGCAAGGTGAAGAAGATGGTGCCGGCCTACGACCTGCCCGGCGCTGTCAGCTTCAAGCAGGCGCTCGACGAAGGCGCCGGCGCGAAGCTCGTCACGCCGCTCCTCGGGCACGACGACCTCGCGTTCCTGCAGTACACGGGCGGTACCACCGGCGTCTCGAAAGGCGCGATGCTGCTTCATCGCAACGTGATCGCGGCGCTCTTGCAGTACAAGGCCTGGCTCGAGCCCGCGGTGCGGGGCGAGCGCTCGATCATCATCACGGCGCTGCCGCTCTATCACATCTTCTCGCTCACCGTGAACTGCCTCAATATGATGGTCGTTGGCGGCGAGAACATCCTCATCACCAACCCGCGCGACATCCCGGGCTTCGTCAAGGAGCTGGCGAAGCACAAGTACACGATCATCAGCGGCGTCAACACCCTGTTCAACGCGCTGCTTAACAATCCGGATTTCGCCAAGCTCGATTTCTCGCACCTCAAGCTCGCGGTCGGCGGCGGCATGGCAGTGCAGAAGGCGGTCGCCGAGCGCTGGAAGCAGGTCACCGGCACCACACTGATCGAGGGCTACGGCCTCACCGAGACGGCGCCCGCGGCGACGGCCAACCCGCTCGATCTCGCGGAGTACAGCGGCTCGATCGGCGTGCCGATGTCCTCGACCGACATCGAGCTGCGCGACGATGCCGACCACCCGGTGCCGCTTGGCGAGGCGGGCGAGATCTGCATCCGCGGGCCGCAGGTGATGGCCGGCTACTGGCAGCGGCCCGACGAGAGCGCCAAGGTGCTCGGCGCCGATGGCTTCCTCCATACCGGCGACATCGGCGTGATGGATGCGAAGGGCTTCATCCGCATCGTCGATCGCAAGAAGGACATGATCATCGTCTCGGGCTTCAAGGTGTTCCCCAACGAGATCGAGCAGGTCGTAATGATGCTGCCGGGGGTACTGGAATGCGCGGTGGTCGGCGTGCCGGATCCGCACTCCGGCGAAGTGCCGAAGGTCTACGTGGTGAAGAAAGATCCGCAGCTCACCGATCAGGACGTGCTCGAGCACTGCCGGCGCGAGCTCACCGGCTACAAGCGGCCGAAGTCGGTCGAATTCCGCACCGAGCTGCCGAAGACCAACGTCGGCAAGATCCTGCGCCGCGCGCTCCGCGAGGAGCGCAAGGCCGCCTAGCGTCTCGGTTTCAGCACAAGGCGCTGGACGCCGGCGGCTTCGAGCTTCGCGCGCTCGGTGATCATCGGCACGTAATCGCCGCGTGCCCATAGCGGCGTAAAGGAACGGTAGTGCGGCGAAAATGGGTTGCCCGACTGGCCGCCCGGATGGATGAACACGGAGGCCTGCGGGTCGGCGAGGTCATAGATCGCCCGCAGGCTCGAGGCATGCCGGTTCGCGTAAGGCTCGGCCTCGTCGCTGTAATCCATTTCTCCCCGGTTGATGGTGTAGCCGTCGCCGCCGCTCGGCACAGCGATGTCGAATGCGCCGCGCAGCCACGTACTGCGCGACAACGGCCGATGCCGCAGCCGCGCCTCGTGCGCATCGCCCCATGACCATCGGGCGGGATCGTCGCCGTAGCGCCGACGCAGGTCGGCGAGCGCTTTTTCCAGCGATGCGCCGAGGATTTCGTCGCAGGTTTCCACTCGCGGCGTGCGCACATCGTCGCACCAGGGGCTGTCGCTGTTTCGAAGCACCTGGTCGACAAAAAGCGCCCGCGGCCGCCACTGCCCGCGGAACGCGGGTCCGAGTTCGTCGGCGTAGAGCGCGCGCGCGAACTCGCGCCACCAGGCATTGAAAATCAGAGGCTCGGGCCGCTCGGGCGACATCGTGCCGTCCCAGGCGGCGAGCCACTTCAGCACATCGTCCGCTTCCATGCTCGTGCCCTGGATCGCCACCATGCGCGGCAACAGCTCGCGCGCGGCGAGCGAGACGACGTCGGCCTGCATGCGCGCGAAGCTCGCGCGGTCGTGCATAGGCATCTGCTCTAGGAGCTCCTCGATGCGCCGCGCGCGATACGGCGCGTCCCACTCCGAGGTGATGTGGTGCGGATAGCGCGGCGGCACGATCTTGTGGTTGGCGGTGACGATCTTGCCGCTCGGCGGGTTGAAGGCGCGCGGCAGCTGATCGAACGGAATGAACCCCGTCCAGTCGTAGCGCGCATCCCAGCCCGGCACCGGCGCGAGTCCGTGCAGGCGGTTTTCGCGCTTGCGCACGGGAATGCGTCCGGGCGCGATGAAGCCGATATTGCCCTCCACATCGGCATAGCTCAGGTTTTGCTGCGGCACCTGCAGGCTGCGAGTCGCATCGACGAACTGCTTCCAGTTCTTCGCCCGCGCGAGCTTGAGGAACGCCGCGAGTGACGTGTCATCGTCGGCGAGCGCCGTCCACGCGAGCGCCAGCGCATGCCCGCGCGGCGTGGCGTCGAGCGCGCTCTGCACGACATCGCTGATCACCGGGCCGTGGCGCGAAGTGCGGATGGTGAGCTGCGCGTCTTCGGCGCCTTTGACCTTGATCGTCTCGCGCAGCACGACGAACGGGCGCGGCCCATCGGGCGCAAGGTAGCCGCCGCCCGCGTCCAGCTTTTCCAAATACAGGTCCTGCACATCGGGTCCCGTATTCGTCGTGCCCCAGGCAATACGCTCGTTGCGCCCGATGATGATGCCCGGCACGCCGGGCAGCGTGGCGCCGATGGCATCGAGGCCGGGCGCGTGCAGGTGCGCGAAGTACCAGACGTTCGGTGCGGTGAGTCCGAGGTGCGGATCGTTCGCGAGCAGCGGCTTGCCGCTCGTGCTGCGCGCACCTGAAACGGCCCAGCTGTTCGACGCTCCGACCATGCTCTGCGCGGCGGAGACCTGTGCCGGCTCCTTTTGCAGCACGCCGTAGAACTGGCGCAGGTCCGGCAGCTTAGGGGCCGCATCGCCGGGATACGGCGGCAGAAACTCTTGAATCGCCGCGGTCGGCAAACGCGATGCAAGCTGCAGCCGCAGCAGCTCGCTTCGCCAGTTGCCGCCGAGATCCCAGGCCATCATCTTTGCCCAGGCGGCGGAATCCACTTCGCTCCACGGCTCAGGGTTGACGCGCAGGATCCAGAACTCCGGCGGCAGCACGGCCCTCGACTGCAGGAAGGCGTTGACGCCCGCGGCGTAGGCGCCGAGAAGTTTTCGGCTCTCGGCGTCCAAATTGCGCACGTTGGCGGCTGCTACTCGCCGCACGCCCAGCGTGCGCAGAAAACGGTCGGTGTCGAGCGCCGCCGGGCCGAGGACTTCGGCCATCCTGCCGGCGCCGATCCGCCGATTCATCTCGAGCTGCCACAGGCGATCTTGCGCGTGCACGAAGCCGAGCGCGAACTGCGCGTCGCTTTCCGAACGCGCAAAGATGTGCGGGATGCCATGCGCATCGCGCAGCACTTCCACCGGTGCTTCCAGGCCTGCCAGCTCGATTTCGCCCGCGACTTGCGGCAGCGAAAGGCGCAAATAGAAGTACGCGCCAAGCCCCGCGCAGCCGACGAGGACGAGAGCTGCAAAAACCACGCGGAGAGCGCGATGCGGCACTGCCGCAATTCTGTTATAAGCAATGTGTTACGACAACTGCAGGGCCTTGAATGCTCTACGGTCTTTACGAAGCGCAGCACATGGCGCTGGCGCCGCTGCGGTTCGTGGCCGAATGGTCACGAGGCTGGTTCGGCCATCCGTTCAGCCCGCTGGCGCATTGGCCGCTGTCGCGCCGGCTTGCCGCATCGAGCGATCTTTTCCTGCGCGTTACCGAGCGCTACGAAAAGCCGAAATGGAATCTCGACGGCGCCGAGATCGAAGTGGCGCAGGAGAAGCCGTTCTGCCGGCTGATCCATTTCAAGCAGCAGACGCCGAAGCGGTACAAGGTATTGGTCGTCGCACCGCTCTCCGGGCATCACGCCACGCTGCTGCGGGATACGGTGCGCGCACTGCTTGCCGAGCACGATGTGTGGGTGACCGATTGGACCAATGCACGCCTGGTGCCGCTCTCCGCCGGGCCGTTTCACCTCGCCGATTACGTCGACTACGTGCGCGAGTGGATCACCCTGCTTTCGCCGCGGCTGCACGTCATCTCGGTCTGCCAGCCCACGGTGCCGGTGCTGGCCGGCGCTTCGCTCATGGCCGCCCGGGGCGAGACGCAGCCGCTCACCCTGGTGATGATGGGCGGGCCGATCGACGCGCGGCGCAGCCCCACCGCGGTCAACAATCTCGCGCGGCGCAAGCCCTATTCATGGTTCGAGCGCAACGTCATCGAGCGCGTGCCGCCGAAGTATCCCGGCTACATGCGCCGCGTGTATCCGGGGTTCCTCCAGCACCTGGGCTTCGTGACGATGAACCCGGACCGGCACTTGAATGCCCACTGGGATTACTTCAACCATCTCATGATCGGCGACGGCGAATCGGCGGAGGCGCATCGGCGCTTCTACGACGAGTACAACGCGGTGCTCGACCTGCCGGCGGAGTACTACCTGGATACCGTCAAGACTGTGTTCCAGGAATTCGCGCTGCCCAAGGGCCGCATGTTTGTGCGCGGCGAGCTGGTGCGGCCCAACGCCATTCGCGAGCCGGCGCTCCTCACCATCGAAGGCGAGCTGGACGACATTTCAGGCAACGGCCAGACGGAAGCGGCGCATGCGCTGTGCCTCAACATTCCGCGCGAGCGGCGCGCGCATTTCGTCGCGCCCGGCGTCGGGCACTACGGCATCTTCTCCGGCCGGCGCTGGCGCGAAGTGGTGTTTCCGCGCGTGCGCGAATTCATCGCGACTCACAGCTCGTAGCGCGAACCCTCCTCGCCGCGCACCGCGCGCTCGACGGTGGCACGCGGCAGGTGCGGCGCGAACAGCTCGATGAACTCGTAGGTGTAGCGCCGCAGGTAGGCGTTGCGCTTGATTCCCAGCCGCGTGGTGCTCGACTCGAAGAGATGGCTTGCGTCGATCGCGCGCAGGTCGATGTCGCGTTTCGGATCGAAGGCCATCTTGGCGAGGATGCCGATGCCGAGGCCGAGCTCGACATAAGTCTTGATCACGTCGGAATCGAGCGCCGTGAGCACCACGTTGGGATGCAGTCCCCGGTTTTCGAAGGCTTTCTCGACCAGCGAGCGGTTGGCGAAGGCGAAGTCGTAGGTGACGATCGGGTACTGCGCCAGCTTCTCCAGAGTCAGGGGGGCGGCCTTCAGCAGCGCATGCTTCGGCGGCACGACCACGCACCGGTTCCACTGGTAGACCGGCATTGAAACGAGCTCCGGGTACTCGGCGATCGCCTCTGTCGCGACGCATAAATCGGCTTCGCCGGTAAGTACTTGCTCGCAAATCTGGGTCGGATTTCCCTGGTGGATAACCAGCTTGACCTTCGGGTAGCGCCGCTTGAATGCGGCGACCGCCTTCGGTAGCGCGTAGCGCGCCTGCGTGTGCGTTGCCGCGATGGTGAGGGTGCCGAGCTGATCGTTCGCGAACTCCTCGCCAGCCCGCCGCAGGTTTTGCGCTTCCGAGAGGATGCGCTCGGCAATCGCGATTACTGCTTTGCCCGGCTCCGTGACCGAAACCAGGCGCTTGCCATGGCGCGCGAAGACCTGGATGCCCAGCTCGTCCTCGAGCGCCCGGATCTGTTTCGACACCCCGGGCTGCGAGGTATGCAGCGCGTCCGCCGCCTCGGAAACGTTGAGGCCGCGCCGCACCACTTCGGTGAGGTAACGCAGCTGCTGGAGCTTCATCTCGCTTAGATCACGTTTGCATAACATCCTAACACAATAGTCTTTGAGAGCATAAGGAGCGCTCCTAGCATTGACGGTCCATGTACCGCTACGACGAGATCGACCAGCGCTTGGTGGACGAGCGCGTGCGACAGTTCCGCGGCCAGACGCAGCGCTTTCTTGCCGGGCAGCTCTCGGAGGACGAATTCCGCGCGCTGCGCCTGCGCAACGGGCTGTACATCCAGCGCTACGCGCCGATGCTGCGCATCGCGATTCCGTATGGGCTGCTGTCGACGCGGCAACTGCGCAAGCTCGCCGACATCAGCCGCAAGTACGACCGCGGATACGGCCACTTCTCGACGCGCCAGAACCTGCAGCTCAACTGGCCGAAGCTCGAGCAGGTGCCCGAGATCCTAGCCGAACTCGCCACGGTGCAGATGCATGCGATCCAGACCTCGGGCAACTCGTTCCGCAACGTTACCACCGACCATTTCGCCGGCGTCGCGCAGGACGAGATCGTCGACTCGTTCGTCTGGTGCGAAATCATCCGGCAATGGTCGACGTTCCATCCCGAATTCTCCTTCCTGCCGCGCAAGTTCAAGATCGCGCTTAACGGCGCGCGCGCCGACCGCGCCGCGGTGGCGGTGCACGACATCGGCCTGCACGCCCTGAAGGACGAGCGCGGCGAAGTCGGTTTCAGGGTGCTGGTGGGCGGCGGGCTCGGACGCACGCCGATGATCGGCTTCGTCATCCGCGAGTTTTTGCCCTGGCCGCATCTGCTGACCTACCTCGAAGCGATTCTGCGCGTCTACAACCGCTATGGCCGCCGCGACAACATCCACAAGGCGCGCATCAAGATCCTGGTGAAGGAGCGCGGGCCGGACATGTTCCGCGAAGAGGTCGAGACCGAGTGGGCGCACCTCAAGGACGGTCCCGCGACGCTGATCGCCGAGGAGATCGAGCGCGTTGCCGCCCGTTTCACGCGCCCGGCTTACGAGCGCCTGCACCACCTTGACCTGGAGGCGATGGGCGTTCCGGGGTTCACCGCTTGGGCGAAACGCAACGTCCAGCCGCACAAGGTGCCCGGCTACGCCGCCGTCACGCTGTCGCTCAAGAAGACCGGCGTGCCGCCGGGCGACGTGACCGCCGAGCAGATGGACGCGATCGCGGATCTCGCGGATCGCTACGCCTTCGGCGAGCTGCGCGTCTCGCACGAGCAGAACCTGGTGCTGGCCGATGTGCGGCAGAGCGATCTGATCGACGTCTGGCGCGAGGCACGCCGCCTCGGCCTCGCGACGCCGAACCTGGGGCTTCTCACGAACATCATCAGCTGCCCGGGCGGCGACTTCTGCGCGCTCGCCAACGCGAAGTCGATCCCGGTGGCGGAGGCGATCCAGCGGCGCTTCGACGATCTCGATTATCTGCACGACATCGGCGAGCTCGATCTCAACATCTCGGGCTGCATGAACGCCTGCGGCCATCACCACGTCGGCCACATCGGCATCCTCGGCGTCGATAAGAACGGCGAGGAGTGGTACCAGATCGAAATCGGGGGCAACCAAGGCGAAACCCGCCCCGGCACGAAGGCGGCGCTAGGCAAAGTGATCGGGCCCTCGTTTGCCCGGGCGCAGGTGCCGGAAGTCATCGAGCGGCTGATCGAGTGCTATCTCGGGCGCCGCGACAGCGACGCCGAGCGCTTCGTCGACGTCGTGCATCGCATCGGTATCGAGCCTTTCAAGGAACAGGTCTATGGCAACGCTGATCAAAGAGCGTCGCGTCATCACCGAGAACGCGCCGTCGCCTGACGCAAACGTGATCCGCCTGGAGCCTGCCGATGATCCGGCAGCGGTGGCGCATCGGCTAGACGGCGTGGCGCGCGTCGAGGTGAACTTTCCGAAGTTCGGCGACGGGCGCGGCTTCTCCATTGCGCGCCTGCTGCGCGAGCGCTACGGCTACAAAGGCGAGCTGCGCGCGGTCGGCCACATTACACGCGATCACCTGTTCTTCATGGAGCGCTGCGGCTTCGATGCCTTCGAGCTGCGCGAGGGGGAGGATCCGCACGAGGCGCTCGCCGCTTTCGACGACTTCAGCGAGTCGTACCAGGCATCGGTGACGCGGCCGCAGCCGCTTTTCCGCCGGCGCAGTCAATGAGCGCTCTGGAAGCCACGCTGCGCGAGGTCGCCGAGCGCTTCGCGCCGGCGGCGCTTGCGAGCAGCCTGCAGGCCGAGGACATGGTCATCACCGACGCCATCGCGCGCCTGCACCTGCCGATCGGCGTGTTCGTGCTCGATACCGGGCGCCTGAACGAGGAGACGCTGGCGCTGATTCCGGAAATCCGGCAGCGCTACAGCCTGGCGGTGCAGGTCTATGAGCCGCAAGCCGGCGCCGTCGCGAACTACGTGCAGTTCTACGGCCGCGACGCCTTCTACCGCGGCCTCGAATTGCGCCAGCGCTGCTGCGAAATTCGCAAGACCGAGCCCTTGGCTCGCGCGCTCGCGGGCAAGCGCGCGTGGATCACTGGGCAGCGGCGCGAACACTCGCCCAACAGAACCCACTTGGCCGAACGCGAGTTCGATGTGCTGCATGGGCTGGAAAAATTCAATCCGCTCGTCGCTTGGAGCGAAAACGCGGTCTGGGATTACATCCGCGAACACGAGGTGCCGTACAACCGCCTCTATGATCAGGGCTATCGTTCGATCGGCTGCGCGCCCTGCACGCGCCCTGTGTTGCCAGGAGAAGATGTACGCGCCGGGCGCTGGTGGTGGGAGCGCGCCGAAACGAAGGAGTGTGGACTGCACGTGACGGCGGACGGGCGTCTCGCGCGCGCGAAGGCCGCGGCATGAGCGGCACCGTCTATCTCGTCGGCGCCGGGCCGGGCGCAGTGGATCTCCTCACCCTGCGCGCGGCCCGGCTGCTCGGCGAGGCCGAGATCGTGTTCCATGACGCTCTCGTGCCGCACGCCATCCTCGCGCTCGCGCCACATGCGGAGAAGGTCGCTGTCGGCAAGCGTAGCGGCAGGCATTCGACAGCGCAGCGCTTCATCAACAAGCGTCTTGCGGATGCAGCTCGCAAGCATCGCGTCGTCGTGCGGCTCAAGGGCGGCGACCCGATGCTGTTCGGTCGCGCGCAGGAGGAAATTGCTTACCTGCGCTCGCATGCCATCGCGGTCGAAGTCGTCCCCGGTATCACCGCAGCGCTAGCGGCGGCGGCCGATCTCGGCGTCTCGCTCACACAGCGCGGACTCGCCCGCAGCGTCGCCTTCGTGACGCCGCGCGTCGGCGCCGGCGAATCGGCAAGCACTTGGGTGCAGACGGTGCTCGCGGCGGACACGGCGGCGATTTACATGGGCGCCGGTGAAGCGGCATCGATCGCTCAAGCGCTGATCGCTGCCGGAAAGTCGGCGAGTACGCCGGCGATGATCATCGAGAATGCGTCTCTCGACCAGGCGCGCACGGTACGGGGCACGCTATCCGAGCTTGCGCTGCTGGCCGCTCAGCTCGACGACGGGCCGGCGCTGATCGTGCTGGGTGAGGTGCTCAGGAATGCCGCCAGCGCCGCGCAGCCAGCCACAGTGCGTACACGGCGAGCGCGATAAACCACACGAGCGCCCAGCCGGCGATCGACAGGCCGAGAAACTTCCAATCCACCGCGGCGCATTCGCCGCTGCCGTGGAACAGCTTCTCGAGCGTGCGCGAGAGTGGCAGATTCTCCAGCATGAAGAAGAGATCCGGTCCGCATTGCGGGATCTTGTCTTCGGGCAGGTGCTGCAGCCACACCTGGCGTCCGGCCGTCGCGGCGCCACCCGCGGCGAACAGGATCGCGAGCCCGGCGTAAACCGCGGTGCCGATGCGCCGCGGCGCGTGCAGGGCGGCGATGATGAATAGCGCCATGAGGACGTAAAAGAAGCCGCGTTGCACCATGCAGAGGGGACAGGGCTCGAGACCTTGCACGTATTGCAGGTAGTAGCCGTAGCCGAGGAGCGCCGCACAGAGGGCCGCGCCGGCGGCGAATCCGAGCCGCGGGCTCATTTTGCGCTGGCCGGCACGATGCGGCCGCTCGCCACGCCGAAGCCGATCGTGGCGTAGCCGTCTCGCGCGCAGCGGCCGCGCTCGATGACTTCGTCGCCATCCTCGAGGAAGGTCCGGCTCTCGCCGCTCGCGAGCTGCAGCGGGTTCTTGCCGGCGAGGCTCAGTTCCATCAGCGAGCCGAGAGAATCCGCGCTCGCGCCGGAAATGGTCCCGGAGCCGAGCAGGTCGCCCGGTTGCAGGTTGCAGCCATTGGAGGTCTGGTGCGCGACGATCTGCGCGAGCGTCCAGTACGAGTCGCGAAAGTTGCCGCGCGACAGGCGCACGGGCGCTTTCATCTTCGGCGTGCGCAGATGCATTTCGACCTCGATGGCGAGGCCGCCTTCGCGCTGATCGTCCTCGTCGAGGAGATAGGGCAGGGGCTGCGGGTCCTCGGCGGCGCGCGCAAAGGCAGCGCAGCGATATGGCTCAAACGCGTCCATCGTCACGATCCACGGTGAAATGGTCGTGGCGAAGCTCTTCGCGAGAAACGGACCGAGCGGCTGATACTCCCAGGCTTGCATGTCGCGCGCCGACCAGTCGTTGAGCAGCACGGCGCCGAACACATGGTCGAGCGCGTCGCGCACCGCAATCGCACGGCCCAGGCGATTGCCGGTACCGCCGATGAAGCCGAGCTCGACTTCGTAATCGAGACGCTTGGCTGCGGCATAGACGGGCGCCTGGGCATCGGGCGGCTTCAGCTGGCCTCTGGGGCGGCGCACGTCAGTACCGGAGACCACGATCGACGAGCCGCGGCCGTGATAGCCGATCGGTACCCACTTGTAGTTGGGCAGCAGCGGATTGTCGGGCCGCAGCAGGCGGCCCATGTTCGTGGCATGGTGGATCCCGGTGAAGAAGTCGCTGTAGTCGCCGACCGCGACCGGCAGGAAGAGCTCGGCCTGCTTCATCGGCACGAGATGCTTCTGCAGGCGCTTCTTGTGCCTCGTCTTGACCGAGAGCGCGCGCGAAAGTTCGCGCCGCAGCTTGCGTGCGGCCTGGCGTCCCATCGCGGCGAGCCCGTTCAGCGTCGGGCCGGTGCGCACGCCGAACGCGGCGAGATCCAGAATCTGATCGCCGATCGCGACGCCACCGCGCGCCGGCTCCTTTTGTCCCTTGCGCTTGAAGATGCCGAGGGGCAGGTTCTGGATCGGAAAATCGCAGCCGGGCTCGTGCGCCGACTCGACCCAGCTCGCGAGCGCCGGGTCGTGCGTGTCGTCGAGCCTCATTTCTGTGCGCGCTTGAAGCCGGACCAGACGGCGTCGTAGTCCTTCTGCAGCTCGCGCGCGCTCATGGCGAAGCGCGTCGGCCTGAACACATAGCGCGATTCCCACATGAAGGCGAGGCCGGCGTCGAGCTTCTGCGGCTTGAGCTCGGCCGCGCTTGCGCGCTGGAAGCTGGCGAGGTCGGGCCCGTGCGCCGACATGCAGTTATGGATCGACACGCCGCCCGGGAGGAAGCCGCTCGCTTTGGCGTCGTACTGTCCGTGGACAAGGCCCATCAGTTCGCTCATGACGTTGCGATGGAACCAGGGCGGGCGGAACGTATCCTCGGCCACCAGCCAGCGCGGCGGGAAGACCACGAAGTCGCAGTTCGCGACGCCAGGCTGCCCGGAGGGCGAAGTGAGCACGGTGAAAATCGATGGATCGGGATGATCGAAGCTCACCGTGTTGATCGCCATGAAGCGCGCGAGTTCATATTTGTAAGGCACGTAGTCGCCGTGCCAGGCGACGACGTCGAGGGGCGAATGCTCGAAGGCACTCGCCCAAAGGCCGCTCATGAACTTGACGACCACCTCGCATTTCCCGCTCTCCTCGAACGCCGCCACCGGCGCCATGAAATCGCGCGTCTGCGCGAGGCCTTGTGAGCCGATGGGCCCGAGTTCGGGCAGGCGGAACGGCGCGCCGTAGTTTTCGCAGACATAGCCGCGAGCCTGCTTCTCGATGAGCGCGACCTTGAATTTCATGCCGCGCGGCACGACTGCGATCTCGCCCGGGGCGAGCTCGAGCTTGCCCAGTTCCGTGGATAGCAGCAGCGCGCCCTGCTGCGGCACGAGCATCAGCTCGCCGTCGGCGCAGTAGAAGTAGCGCCGCTCCATCGAGCGGTTCGCGCGATAGACGTGCACCGCGAGCCCGCTCTGCGCCGCGGCAGCGCCGGAGCCGGCGAGCGTCGCGAGCCCGTCAATGAAGTCGGTCGGTTTCGACGGCAGCGGGAAGGGATCCCAGCGCAGCCGGTTTGGCGGGGTTTCGATCTCGTCGAAGGGGCCCGAGCGCACGAGTCCCTGCGCCATTCGCTTGAACGGGCCATGGCCGGCCGAAGGGCGCAGCTTGTAGAGCCAGGTGCTAAGACTCTCGGCGCGTGGCGCGGTGAACGCCGTTCCCGAAAGCACTTCCGTGTATAGGCCCTGCGGGGGGCGCTGCGGCGAATTCCTTCCCACCGGCAGCCCGCCCTTGACCGCCTCGCTCGAGAACGTGTTGCCGAATCCGCTCTGGTATTGGAGTCTGGCCGCTCGCGCGCGTTTTTTCATGGCACCCCGATTCTTACACCTTCAGCGCTGCGGGAAGCCACAGCGCGAGCCCGGGAAAAGCGATGAGCAGCGCCACCAGGACGAAATCGGCCACTAGAAACGGCAGCGTGCCGCGGTAGATCTTGGAGGCGGGGATGTCGGGGTTCTGCGCCTGGATCACGAATACCGTGAGGCCCACCGGCGGGCTGATGAGCCCGATCGTCGCCATGACGGTGACGAAAATGCCGAACCAGATGCCGTCGTAGCCGATGCTCGTCATCAGCGGCAGGATCACCGGCACCGTGATGAGGATGGTGCTCACCTCCTCGAGCGCGGTGCCGAGCACCACGTAGAGGGCGATCACCGCCAGCACGATCGACAGCGGCGCGAGCTTGGTCGCTTCGACCCAGACCGCGAGCTCGTTCGGCAGGCGCGTGAGCACGATGAAGCGCGAGAAGATGAAGGCACCGACGACGATGAAGAACAGCATCGCCGTGGAGAACACGCTCTCGAGCATTGCCCCGGAAAGGCCGCGCAGGGTCAGCGTGCGGGTGCCGAAGCCGATCAGCATCGCGACGAAGGCGCTGACCGCCGCGCCCTCGGTGGGCGAGAACCAGCCGAGATAGATTCCCACCACCGCGAAGAAGAAGAGCAGGACGAGCTTCCACATGCCGCGCGCGGCGCGCAGCCGCTCGCGCAGCGGCATCGGCGGCACCAGCGGCGTCCATTCCGGACGAATGCGCGCCTGGATGATGACTGCGATGACGTAGAGGACGGCGAGCAGGATGCCGGGGATCAGGGCCGCGGCGAACAGCTTGGCGAGCGACTGCTCGGCGACCAGGGAATAGACCGCCAAGATCACGGAAGGCGGGATCAGGATGCCGAGCGTGCCCGCCGCGGCCACCGAGCCGGCGGCGACTACGTCGCTGTAGCCGTGGCGACGCATCTCGGGAATCGCGACCTTGGAGAAAGTCGCGGCGGTGGCGATCGAGGAGCCACAGATGGCGCCGAAGGCCGCGCAGCCTCCGATGGTGGCGTTGGCGAGCGCGCCGCGGAAGCCGGAGAACACTGCGTTGGCGGCGTCGAACAGCTCGCGCGACATGCCGGCGCGCGAGGCGACGGCGCCCATCAGGATGAAGAGCGGGACGACCGAGAGCGAGTACGCGCTCGCCAGCTCGAAGGGCACGGAGGCGACCACGGCAAGTGCCGTCTTCCAGCCGTCGATCGCGGCGTAGCCGCCCATGCCGACCAGCGCGAGCGAGACTCCGATCGGCACGCGCACGAACATGGCCGCGAGCAGCACGATGACGCCCGTCAGCCCGATTTCCATGTGGGTCACGGCGCGCGCCTCCAGCGCGCGATGAAGACCAGCGTGGCGAGCGCCGAGGCGCCGATTCCCAGGAGCACCGGGATCCAGTACACGATCTTCGGGATCGAGAGGTCGGAGGTGACGTCGCCGAACTCGTGCATGGTGCGGGCAAGCGGCACCATCTGCCAGAACATTACGGCGAGCGCGCCGAGCGAGCACAGCGCGCCGAAGAGGTCGAGCAGCCGCACCATGCGGGGTTTTGCCAGGTGGTCGACGATGTCCACGACCAGGTGCTCGTCGCGCAGGAACACCGCGGGCAGGGCGATGAAGATGGTGCAGGCGAGCCCGAGCTCGACCAGCTCGAGCACGCCCCGGATCGGATAGTTGAACAGCGCGCGCAGCACGACGTCGGCCACGGTGAGCAGCATCATGGCCGCGAGAAAAATCGCCGCGAGGGTGCCGAATACCTTCGCGGCGATGTCAGCGGCGCGCTGCACGCGCGCTCAGTTCCAGAAGTTCTTCGAGGTCTTGGCGTGCCTGTCGGACAGGGCCTTCAGCATCTTGTACACGGCGCGCGCCGGCAGCTTCTTCTCCTCCAGCTCCTTCAGTTTTGCCTCGGTGACCTGCGCGCCGATCTTGCGGAACCTGGCATCCTCGGCTGGAGAGAGCTTGATCGCTTCGGCGCCGCCCTCGATGATCAGCTTCTTGCCGATCGCGTCGAGCGCGTCCCAGCCTTCGCCGACTTCTTTTTCCACGCCGATCACGGACTGGTCGACCAGCTTCTTCAAGTCGGCGGGGAGCTTCGCGTAGAACTCGGGGTTCATCGCCACGCCGAACGAGGAGACGTACGAATACATCTCGGTCGCGTACTTCAGGGTACCGCCCATCTTGAACGCGATGCCGGCGCCGCCGTAGTCGATGAACGCGCCGTCGATGGTGCCCTTCTGCAGTTGCTCGAGGATCTCTCCGGGCTGCACCCCGACCGGCGTGGCGCCCAGCGCACCGACGAAATCGCGGATCGTGGGCGATGCGAAGCGGATGCGCAGCCCCTTCATGTCGCCGGTGGCGCGGATCGGCGTTTTCGTGGTGTAGACGTTGCCCGGCTGGTGAGTGAGCAGCAGCAGCACATGCACGCCCTTGTGCTCGGCGTCGAGGTACCGGGAGCGCAACTGCGCGTCGTTCAGCACCTTGGTGCCGATCTCGGCGCTGCCGACGAGATAGGGCAGCTGGATCAGCTCGGTGAGCGGGAAGCGGCCCGGCGTGCCGCCGTGCAGGAACCAGGAAACGTCGGCCTGCCCGGTGCGCGCGAGGTCGTAGTGCGCGGGCGGGGGCGCCATCTGCGCGCCCGGGAAATGCTTGAAGACCAGGCGCCCGTTCGATGCCTTCTCGAGCTTCTCGCCCCACTGCACCAGCCACTTCGACATGAAGTGCTGCGGGGTCACGAACTCGGCGACCTTGACTTCGTATTTGTCCTGCGCCTGCCCGGTCAGGCCGAATGTCGCGAGCGCGGCCGCGAGCGCCATCCTCACGTTTTTCATGCTTCCTCCCCTTATACCGTTGCGGATGCCTTCTTGAGCGGCATGTGACGCAGCCATTTTTCGACTTCCTGCGGATCCGAGAACAGCGTCTCGAGCTCGGCGCGCGCTTCTTCCTCGGTCTGCAGCACCGACTCGACCACGCCCTGGCTCACGCCGCTGCGGTCGGTGGCGAATTCCAGGCGGATGCCGAACGGATCGTACAGGTAGGCTGACCAGAAGCGCCCGCCAAGCGGCACCGGGCCGATCACCTCGACGCCGCAGCGCTTGACCTGCTCGATCAGCGCGTCGAATTTCTCCGGGCGCACGTGAAAGGCCACGTGCTGCATGCCGCCGAGGTGGTCGCGGTTCTGCTTCGGCAGCCCCTTCGGGTACTCGAAAATCGCAAATAGCGAGTCGTTGCCCATGTCAAAGAAGTAGTGCCGCAGGTTGTCGTACGGCGGCTGGCCGCGGTCGCGCTCGTACGGCACCCGGCGCACATGCACCAGCCGGAATCCCATCACGCGCGTGTAGAAATCCATTGCCGCAGGCATGTCGTCCGCAACGATGGCGAGGTGGTCAATGCCTCTCGTGTGCATGGCTCTTTGCCTCCAGCGCGGCGAGGAATGCCCGCAGGGCGGCGACAAACTCCTGCGGGTTCTCGCCGGCGATGTTGTGACCGGCGTCCACTTCGACGACCTGCAGCCGCGGATTGGCGGCTTTCATTTTCTCTTTGGTCTCGGCGGCGTACATGTCGGAGCGCGCGCCGCGCATCGAAAGCACGGGGCAGCGCACCTCGCCGATCAGCTGCCACATGTCCACGCCGAGCTTCGGCCTTTCCCCGGTTTCGAGCAGCTTCTTGAACTGGTCGCGGAAATACGGGTCGCGCTTCAGGTTGAAATCGGCATTGAGGTAGGCCTCGAAGCGCGCACGGCTGTTGCTGGCGAAATAGCGCATCGCGTCTTCGATGGAAGCGAACCGGTCCGGCGTGCTGGCCACGATCTGAGTGACGCGCTTCGAGCCTGCAGGCGCGTTCTCCGGCGTGTAATCGATGAGCGCGAGACCCGCCGCGCGCCCGGGATGCTTGGCGGCCACATGAGTCGTGCTGCGTCCGCCCATGGAGTGACCGACGAGGACGGCGCGCTTCCAGCCCAGGTGATCGAGGACGTTGACGATGTCCTGTGCCATGGTCGGGACCGAATAGTCCTTCTGCGCGCTCCATGTCGAGTCGCCGAAACCGCGCATGTCCATGGCGACGACCTCGCGATCGGACCCCAGCGCCTCGCCGACATCGAGCCAGTCGTACGAAAAATACGAAAGTCCGTGGACGATCAGGATCGGCGTTTCGCCCCGAGCTCCCAGTTTCCTGAAGTGAATCGAGACGTCACCCGACGCGACGCGTCCGGATTGATGGGCAACCGGCATGACGCTCTAGCGTACTACAGGGGGGCGGCAGATGCGCCGCTTAAAACAGGAAGATCGCGGATGCGGGCGTAGATCGGCGTGAAGTCCGGCGCGGTCTCGCGCATCAACTGCTCGAAGGAATCGATCACGAAGTACTTCTCCTGGTAGCGATCGATCTGGTATTCGGTGCGCATGATGCGCTCGAGATCGAACGGCAGGCGCCGCGGCCGCGGATCGTCGACGCAATACGCGAGTTCGCCGCCCGATGAAAGCAGCCCGGCGCCATAGGCGCGCACACCCGCGGGCGTCTTCATCAGCCCGAACTCGATCGTGAACCAGTAAAGGCGCGCGAGCATCTTCACCGCGTCGAGGCGCATCGCCTTCAAACCACCCTTGCCGTACTCGTAGAGGTGATCGGCGTAAGTCCGATCGAAGAGCAGCGGCACGTGGCCGAAGAAATCGTGGAACACATCGGGCTCGACGATGTAGTCGAACTCTTCCGGCCGGCGCAGCCACACGGTGACGGGAAAGCGGCGGTTGGCAAGGTGTGTGAAGAAGGCATCGTCGGGAATCAACCCCGGGACGGCCACGATTTCCCATCCGGCCTTGGCCCGCAGCTTTTTGGAAACCTGGTCGAAGCGCGGGATCTCGCGTGCCGAATCGAGGCCGGCGATGGCCTCGATCCATTCGGGGCAGGCATAGCGCGGCACGAGCTTCGACTGGCGCTCGAACAGGCGCCGATAGAGCGCGTGCTCCTGCGACGTGTAGCTCGCCCAGTCCTGCTCGACGGCGTAATCGGGGCCGGCGCGCGAATAGTCGCCGCGCAGCTC
>DASXRW010000482.1:0-1798 GCA_036506355.1 Burkholderiales bacterium | reverse complement strand
GTGATCTGCAGCTTGCCGCCCTTGGCGACTTCTTCTGCGAACTGGCGCGCGTTCCTGGTGTGGAAGGTGCCGTCGGAATACGGCGTCGGCATGTCCCACTTGGTCTGCGCGAAAGCGCTCGTCGCCGCCATCGCGAAAGCGATGGCAACAGTGATGTTGATGTGCATCGATCTCCCCCTCGGAAAAGTCCAATCATAATACGGCGATGAACGCAGCCGTGCGCGTGGCCTCCGACGTCGGCGGCACTTTCACCGACAGCATCGCCTACGACGAGGCGACGCGCGCCATCACCGTCTCGAAGGTCTCCACCACGCCCGAGAACCGCGCGCTCGCCACCATCGCCGGCCTGGCCAAGGCACTCTCTCTGCAGCATAAGAGCGGCAGCGATGTGAAGTACGTCGGCCACGGCATGACCACGGCCACCAACGCCGTGATCCAGCGCCAGGGCGCGCGCACCGCGTTCATCACCAACGCCGGTTTTCGCGACCTGCTGCTGATCGGACGCCAGGAGCGCCCCAGCCTTTACGACATTCGCGTGACACGGCCCGAGCCGCTGGTCGAGCGCGAGCTCTGCCTCACGGTGCGCGGCCGCCTCGATGCCACCGGGCGCGAGATCGAGCCGCTCGCAATGGAAGACCTCGAGCACGCCGCGCGCGCCATGGAGGCCGCCGGCGTCGAGTCGGTGGCGATCTGCTTCCTGCATTCCTACGCCAACCCGGCGCACGAGCGCCAGGCGCGCGATTTCCTCCAGCACCGTCTCACCGGGGCCGCGATCTGCGCCTCGATCGACATCCTGGCCGAGTTCCGCGAATACGAGCGCGCGAGCACCTGCGTGCTGAACGCGTTCCTGATGCCGGTGATGGACCGCTATCTCGCTTCGCTCGTCGCGCTGCTCGGCGACCGGGCAAAGGGCCTCGGCATCGGCGCCGCGACCCCGGTGATGGTGATGGAAGCCTCGGGCGGGCTGATGACCGTCGCCTCGGCGCGCAAGAAGCCGGTGCACACCGTGCTGTCGGGTCCCGCAGGCGGCGTCGTCGCCAGTGCGCACGTCGCCGAGCTCGCGGGCGCCGCGCACATCATCACCATGGACATCGGCGGCACCAGCACCGACATCAGCGTGATCCGCAACGGCGTGCCGGCGATCACGCGCGAAGCGAAGCTCGAGAACATCCCGGTGCGCCTGCCGGTGATCGACATCCACGCCATCGGCGCCGGCGGCGGCTCGATCGCCTGGATCGACGACGGCGGCGCGCTGCGCGTGGGGCCGATGAGCGCGGAGGCGGTGCCGGGCCCGGCGTGCTACCGGCGCGGCGGCACGCGGCCGACCACCACCGACGCGAACGTGGTGCTCGGCAGGCTCGGGCCGCAGACGCGCCTCGGCGGCGAGATGACGCTCGACGTCGAGGCTGCGCAGCGCGCGGTTCATGACGCGATCGCGAAGCCGCTCGGCCTCGACGCGGTGCGCGCGGCGGCAGGAATCCTGCGCGTCACCCACGCCAACATCGTGCGTGGCATCCGCGTAGTGTCGATCGAGCGCGGCCACGATCCGCGCGATTTCGCGCTGGTGCCCTTTGGCGGCGCCGGCCCGATGCACGGCACGCCGGTGGCGAGGGAGCTCGGCATCCCGCGCCTCATCATCCCGCCCACGCCAGGCATCCTGTGCGCGCTCGGCCAGCTCGTCTCCGATCTGCGCCACGACCTGGTCGAGACGCATGTCGGCCCGCACTCCGCTTTTTCTCCCGACGCAGTACGGGCCATCCTTTCGCGGCTTCGCGCGCACGGCGACGAACTGCTCGCC
>DASXRW010000481.1:0-3073 GCA_036506355.1 Burkholderiales bacterium | reverse complement strand
GTCTTCTCCACGCTGGTGAATCAGGACGTGCGCGCGGTGATCCGGCGCGCGAACGCGCTGTTCGTGGATTTCTTCGAGACCTTCATCGACCCGCTCGAGGCGGGGCTTGGCGTGAAATCGAGCCATACGATCGGGCGCTCGCACAGCGCCATGGACAAGAAGGAATACCAGCAGCGCATGGAAGCGATCAATTTCGCCATGGCGCACGACGATGGCGCTTCGCACCGCGAGCTGGGGCAGGCCGACGTGATCCTGATCGGTGTCTCGCGCAGCGGCAAGACGCCGACCAGCCTATATCTCGCGCTGCAGTTCGGCGTCAAGGCCGCCAACTACCCCCTGATCCCCGAGGATTTCCACCGCGCTAAGCTGCCGGAGGCGCTGCGCCCGCAGAAGCCCAAGCTCTTCGGCCTGACCATCGCTCCCGAGCGGCTGCACGAAATCCGCAAGGAACGCCGGCCCGACAGCCGCTACGCGGCGCTCGACAACTGCCGCTACGAGATCGAGGAGGCCGAGACCCTGATGCGCCGCGAAGGCATCCACAGCATCAACTCGACCAGCAAGTCGATCGAGGAAATCGCCACCAACATACTGCGCGAGCTCAGGATCCAGCGGCAGGTCTACTAAAACCCTCGTAGAGGCAGATCGCCGCCGCCGCGGCGACGTTGAGCGACTCGCCGCCGGCCATGGGGATGGTGACCCGCTCGGCCGCGCGCGCCAGCATCTCAGTACTCAAGCCAGCGCCTTCGGCTCCGAATGCCCAGGCAATGCGGCCCGAAAGATCCGCGTCGCGCAAAGCCCGGCCGCCATGCACCACCGTGCAAATCATCCTGCCGCCAAAGGCAGCGATGGCGGCGCCAAGGTCATCCACCTGCCGGATGCCGATGGCGAAGTGGCCGCCCATCGCGGCGCGCAGCACCTTGGGCGACCAGGGATCGGCGCACTGCCGGTCGACCACCAGCGTGCCGGCGCCGAACGCGGCGGCACTGCGGATGATGGCGCCGACATTACCGGCGTCCTGCACCGCTTCAAGAAATACCGATGGGCCGGAGCGCTCCAGCTCGGGAAGCGCAATCTCGGCGGCGATGCCGGGCGGTGTCTCGGCATCGGCGATGGCGCCGAAGACCGCCGACGACAGCACCACCGGCGTGAGCCGCGATTGGCGCACGAGCGATGCAATCTCGGGCTTGGCGAGTGCGGCTTCCGTGCCGAGCACGGAAATGGGTTTGAGGCCGGCAGCGAGAGCGGCGGCAAGAAGGTGCGGGCCCTCTACAACCACGCGGCGCTCGGTGCGGCGTAGTCGGCCGTCGCGCATGAGCTTTGCCCAGCGCTTGACCTGCGCGTTGTCTTTAGACCGGATCAGGCACGCTTGCCGCGCAGCTCCAGCCTGGCCTTGCGCAGCAGGTCGTCCACCAGGTCGACGTGACCCGCCGCATCGCTCGCGGCGCGCACGTCGGCATAGTTGCGCTGCAGCCGGCGGCGCTGCTGGTCGAACTCCTTGAGCGGTACGCGCAGCCCCATGGTGAGCTTCATGGCGTCGCAGCACATGCGGTAGCTGCGGATGCGCAGTTGCTCGGCCATCGCGCTCCAGCTCTCGGCAAAGAGGTCCCCCTGGAAGAACACGCCCACGGCATAGAAGCTGCGCCGGTGGATCTCGCACGGCCCCGCGCGACCGAGCGCTTCGAGATGCTCAGGCGTGGCGTAGCCCTTGTGCTTGTCGAATCCATACTGCGGGTAGCGGTCGTGGAGCGCAGTCATCACGGCGTCGCGCGCGGTCTTGGCGAGGATCGACGCGGCAGAGATCGGCCGCTCGCTCGCGTCGCCGTCGACGATCGCCCGCGCCGGGCAGCCGAGCCCCGGCGGGCAGGAGTTGCCGTCAATCAGCGCTTCGCTCGGCTGGATCGGGA
The DNA here is from genome assembly GCA_036506355.1 of Burkholderiales bacterium. Classification (GTDB taxonomy): domain Bacteria; phylum Pseudomonadota; class Gammaproteobacteria; order Burkholderiales; family SG8-39; genus SCGC-AG-212-J23. The sequence continues at coordinate 1,169 of DASXRW010000481.1, read as the reverse complement.
GCGCCGCAACGGCGCGCCGCATCGCGAGCATCGAGGCGTGGAAGATGTTGAAGCGGTCGATCTCCTCGACGGTGGCGAAGGCCACCGCCCAGGCGATGGCGCGCTCCTTGATGCGGGCGGCGAGCACTTCGCGCCGCTCCGGCGTCAGCACTTTGGAGTCGGCGAGTCCGTTGATCCGGCGCTCGGGATTCAGGATCACAGCGCCGGCATAGACGGGACCGGCGAGCGGTCCCCGCCCCGCCTCGTCCACGCCGCAAATCAGCGCGCTAGCGGACGACGCTGAGGACGGCATCGGCGGCTTTCTCGGCGGTGTTCTGGCGCAGGAGCTGGTGGAACTCGCGGAAGCGCTCGACCTGGCGGCGCTGCGCCGCCGTGTCGCGCAAGAGCGTGAGCAGCGCGCCGGCGAGATTGGCGGGCGTCGCCTGGTCCTGCAAGAGCTCCGGCACCAGGCGCTCGCCGGCAAGGATGTTCGGCATGCCGACGTAGGGGAGATAAAGCATCTGGCGCATCAGCGCCCATGTTATCGGAGACTGCCGGTAGGCGATCACCATCGGCGTCTTGAAGAGCGCCGTTTCGAGCGTCGCCGTGCCGCTCGCGACGAGTGCCAGGTCGGCGGCGGCGAGCGCGTCGTGCGAATGGCCGAAGAGGAGCGTCAGCGGCAGGTCAGTACGCTGGTTCTCATGGATCGCGCGCTCGAACATTTCGCGCGTCTCGCGCGTCACCATCGGGCAGACGAAATGCACCTCGTGCACTTCCTGGCGGAAGCGGTGCGCGGCGAGCACGAAGGCGCCCGCCATGTACTGCAGCTCGGAGCGCCGGCTTCCCGGCAGCAGCGCCACGATCAGCTTGCCCGCCGGCAGGCGCAGCTGCGCGCGCGCCTCGTCCTTCGGCGGCTCGAGCGGAATCACGTCGGCGAGCGGATGGCCGACATAAGTGACCGGCACGCCGGCGGCTTCATAAATCGGCGGCTCGAAGGGAAACATGACGAGGATGCGGTCGACCGCACGCGCGATGCGCCGCACGCGCCAGCGGCGCCAGGCCCATACCGCGGGGCTCACGTAATGGAGCGCCGGTATCCCCGCATCCTTCAGCCGCCGCTCGAGGCCGAGGTTGAAGTCCGAGGAATCGACGCCGATGAAAAGATCGGGCCGGTCGCGCAGCATGCCGCT
>DASXRW010000480.1:0-4819 GCA_036506355.1 Burkholderiales bacterium | reverse complement strand
AGGCTCGAGGAGCCGCGCGAACGGCGGCACCGGCCTCGGGCTCGCCATCTGCAGGAGCATTGCGGCCGCCCACGGCGGCGACATCGCCGCCGCGCCGTCGCCTCTTGGCGGCCTGCGCGTCTCGGTCTCCCTCCCGGCGGCGCAATGAAGAAGATCCTGATCGTCGAGGACGAGCCGAAGCTCGCGGCGCTCGAGGCCGATTACCTCAAGGCCGAGGGCTTCGAGCCGCACTGCATCGCCAATGGCCTCGAGGTCGTGCCCTGGGTGCGCGCGAATGCGCCCGATCTCATTCTCCTGGACTTGATGCTCCCGGGCCGCGACGGGCTCGACATCTGCCGCGAGCTGCGCACGTTCACTGACGTGCCGGTGGTGATGGTGACCGCGCGGGTCGAGGAGATCGACCGCCTGGTCGGCCTGGACCTCGGCGCCGACGATTACGTCTGCAAGCCCTTCAGCGCGCGCGAGCTGGTGGCGCGCGTCAAGGCGATCCTGCGCCGCCCTCGAAACAAGGCGGCGGCGGGATTGGTCCTCCACGAAGAAGAGCATCGCGCTGAGCTCGATGGCCGCGCCGTCGATCTCACGCCGGTCGAGTTCCGCCTGCTCGCCGCGCTCGCCTCGGCGCCCGGCCGCGTGTTCCCGCGCGACAAGCTGCTCGAGCGCCTCTACGCCGACCATCGCGTGGTTACCGACCGCACCGTCGACACCCATGTCAAGAACCTGCGCCGCAAGCTCGAGGAAGTGCGCCCGGGCGAGGACCTGGTGCGCTCGATCTACGGCGTGGGCTACAAGCTGGAGCTGTGATGCGTAAAACAAAAACGCTCATCGCCGTGCTGCTCGTCGTGGGGTTGGCCGCGGCCGGTTACTACTATTGGCACGCGTCGCCCGCGGCACCCGCGGCGGCGACCAAGGGCGGCCGCGGGCTGGGCGGGCCGACCCCGGTGGTGGCCGCGCCGGCCTCGCAGAGCGACGTCGACATCATCGTCAACGGTCTGGGCACGGTGACGCCGCTTCGCACCGTGACCGTGAAAAGCCGCGTCGACGGCGAGCTGGTGCGCGTGCTGTTCACCGAAGGCCAGCTGGTGAAGGAAGGCGAGCTGCTCGCCGAAATCGACGCACGGGCCTTCCAGGTGCAGCTCGCGCAGGCCCAGGGCCAGCTCGCGCGCGACCGCGCGCTGCTCGAGAACGCGCGCCTCGACCTCGAGCGCTACCGCACGCTATTCAAGCAGGACTCGATCGCCAAGCAGCAGGTCGACACCCAGGCGTCGCTCGTGCGCCAGTACGAGGGCGCCCTTGCAGTCGACGCGAGCCAGATCGAGAGCGCGCGCCTGCAGCTCGCCTATGCGCGCATCAGCGCGCCGATCAGCGGCCGCATCGGCCTGCGCCTGGTCGATCCGGGCAACATCGTGCGCGCGGGCGACGCCAGCGGCCTGGTGGTGATCACGCAGCTGCAGCCGGTCGCGGTGCTCTTCACGGTGCCGCAGGACCTGCTGCCTGCTGTGCTCAAACGCATCCAATCCGGAGATCAGATTGCCGTGGAAGCCTGGGACCGCGACCAGAAGGCGCGCCTCGCGCAAGGCATGCTGGCGTCGGCGGATAACCAGGTCGATCCGCAAACCGGCACGGTGAAGCTCAAGGCCCAGTTCGCGAACGACGACGGCGGCCTCTTCCCCAATCAGTTCGTCAACGTGCGCATGAAGCTCGATACCTTGAAGGATGCGATCGTCGTGCCGAGCGCCGCGGTACAGCGCGGCGCCCAAGGCATGTTCGTCTACGTCGTGCAGCCCGATCGCACGGTGGCGCTGCGCAATGTGAAGCTCGGCCCGCTCGACGGCCAGCGCCAGGCGATCGGCGAAGGCCTCGCGGCCGGCGAGCTGGTCGTCACGGACGGCACCGACCGCCTGCGTCCGGGAGCGCAGGTGGACGTTGGCTCGGCGCGTCCCGAATTCAAGCCGCCGGCGGGCGGCGCGCCGAAAGGCGCCGGTAAGCGTCGACAGCGGGAGGGCGGATGAACCCGTCGCGCCTCTTCATCCTGCGGCCGGTCGCGACCACGCTCCTCATGGTCGCGGTGCTGCTCGTGGGCTTCGTCGCCTACCGGCAGCTGCCGATCTCGGCGCTGCCGCAAGTCGACTATCCGACCATCCAGGTTTTTACTTTTTACCCGGGCGCAAGCCCGGAAGTGATGGCTTCGTCGGTGACCGCGCCGCTCGAGCGCCAGTTCGGCCAGACGCCAGGCCTGAAGCAGATGCTCTCGACGAGCTCGGGCGGCGCCTCGGTGATCACGCTGCAGTTCGATCTCGCCGTGCCGCTGGATGTCGCCGAGCAGGGCGTGCAGGCGGCGATCAACGCCGGCTCCAACCTGCTTCCCCAGGATCTCCCGGCGCCGCCAGTTTACAGCAAGGTCAACCCCGCCGACGCGCCGATCCTCACTTTGGCTTTGTCCTCGCGCACCATGACGCTGCCGGACATCCAGAACCTCGCCGACACGCGTCTCGCGCAGAAGCTCTCGCAGGTCGCCGGCGTCGGCCTCGTCACGCTCTCCGGCGGGCAGCGTCCCGCGGTGCGCGTGCAGGCGAACCCGCGCGCGCTCGCCGCCAACGGCCTCGGCCTCGAGGATGTGCGCACCGCGATCGCTGCCACCAACGTCAAGCGCGCGAAAGGCAGCCTCGACGGCCCGAGCCGCGCCTACACGATCGACGCGAATGATCAGCTGAGCTCGGCGCCGCAGTACCGGTCCATCGTGGTGGCGTATCGCAACGGGGCACCGATCTATCTCTCGGATGTCGCCGACGTGGTCGACGGCGCCGAGAACGCGCGCCTCGCGGCTTGGATGAACGAAGTGCCGGCGGTGATCCTCAACATCCAGCGCCAGCCGGGGGCCAACGTCATCGACGTCGTCGACCGCATCAAGCGGCAGCTGCCGCAGCTCCAGGCGGCGCTGCCCGCCGCGGTCGACGTCGCCGTGCTCACCGACCGCACGGTGACGATCCGCGCCTCGGTGCGCGACGTGCAGTTCGAGCTGATGCTCGCGGTGGCGCTGGTCGTTGCCGTGATCTTCGTATTCCTGCGCACCCTCGCGGGAACGGTCATTCCGAGCGTCGCGGTGCCGCTTTCGCTCATCGGCACCTTCGGCTTCATGTACCTCGCGGGCTTCTCCATCAACAACCTGACGCTCATGGCGCTGGTGGTCGCCGCCGGCTTCGTGGTCGACGACGCCATCGTCGTGATCGAGAACATCGCGCGCTACATCGAGGCCGGCGAGCCGCCGCTGCAGGCGGCGCTGAAAGGCTCGGAGCAGATCGGCTTCACCATCATCTCTCTTACCTTCTCACTGGTCGCCGTGCTGATCCCGCTGCTGTTCATGGGCGACGTGGTCGGCCGATTGTTCCGCGAGTTCGCGGTAAGCCTCGCGGTCGCGATCCTCATCTCCGCGGTGGTATCGCTCACGCTGACGCCGATGATGTGCGCGCGGCTCCTCAAGCCCGAGCGCGAGCGCCCGCGGGAAAACTTCTTCGATCGAGTGATCGAGCGCTACGGCCGCGCGCTCGACTGGGTGCTCGACCGGCAGCCGGCGACGCTGCTCGTCTGGCTCGCGGCGCTGGTGCTCACGGTGATCCTTTATTTCATGGTGCCCAAAGGCTTTTTCCCGGTGCAGGACACGGGCGTGATCCAGGGCATCTCGGAAGCACCGCAGAGCATTTCCTTTCCTGCCATGGCTGAGCGACAGGAAGCGCTCGCGCGTGTGGTGCTGCAGGACCTCGCAGTGGAGAGCCTCTCGTCGTTCATTGGCGTGGATGGCACTAACGCCACTTTGAACAGCGGCCGCATGCTGATCAATCTCAAGCCCCTGGGCCAGCGCGGCTTGCATGCGTCGGACGTGATCCGGCGGCTGCAGCCCGAGCTCGCGAAAGTGCCCGGCATTACGCTGTACATGCAGCCGGTGCAGGACCTGACGGTCGAGGACCGCGTGAGCCGCACGCAATACCAGTACACGCTCGAAGCGGCGGACGCCCGGCTCCTTTCGGACTGGGTGCCGCGGCTGGTGGAGCGCCTGTCGCGCCTGCCCGAGCTCACCGACGTCGCCTCCGACCTGCAGGACCAGGGGCTGCAGGCCTACGTGGAGATCGATCGCGACAGCGCCGGGCGCCTGGGCATCACGCCGGCGGCGATCGATACCGCGCTCTACAACGCCTTCGGGCAGCGCCTGGTCTCGACCATCTTCACGCAGGCGACGCAATACCGCGTGGTGCTCGAGGTGAAGCCGGAGTTTCGCCTCGGCCCTGATGCGCTGAAGGACATCCGCGTCGCCTCGTCCGGCGGGCAGCAGGTGCCGCTCGACGCCATCGCGCGCATCAGCACCGCCACCGCGCCCCTCGCCATCAATCACATCGGGCAGTTCCCCGCGGCGACCATCTCCTTCAACCTGGCGCGCGGCGCGTCGCTGGGCCACGCGGTCGACGCGATCCAGGCGGTGGAGCGCGAGGTCGGCCTGCCGCCGGCGGTGCAGACCGAATTCCAGGGCGCGGCGGCCTCCTTCCGCGAGTCGCTCGGCGCGACGCTGCTTCTCGTGCTCGCCGCGGTGATCACCATGTACATCGTGCTCGGCGTGCTCTACGAGAGCTACATCCACCCGGTGACGATCCTCTCGACGCTGCCGACCGCCACGGTCGGCGCGCTCGCGGCGCTGCTCCTCGCGCGCCAAGAGCTCGGCATCGTCGCGGTGATCGGCATCATTTTGCTCATCGGCATCGTCAAGAAGAACGCGATCATGATGATCGACTTCGCGCTCGACGCCGAGCGCCTCGAAGGCAAGCCCGCGCGC
>DASXRW010000479.1:0-2059 GCA_036506355.1 Burkholderiales bacterium | reverse complement strand
CGGAGGACACGAGGCGTACGCGCTCCAGGGAGGGTACGAGCTCACAAAGGCGCTCCGCCAGCTGCGTCTCCTCCGCCGTGGGCGCGCCATAGGAAAGCGCGCGCGCGGCCGCGGCCTGCACGGCGGCGACCACCGCGGGATGCGTGTGGCCCATGAGCATCGGTCCCCAGGAGCCGACATAGTCGATGTAGCGGCGGCCCTCGGCGTCCCACAGATGCGCACCCGAGGCGCGCTCGAAGAAGCGCGGCGTGCCGCCGACGGCACGGAAGGCGCGCACCGGCGAATTCACGCCGCCTGGAATCACGCGCTGAGCGCGTTCGAAGAGCGTTTCGTTTTTCATCCGAAGAGCTTCCCATAATCGCGCGCCCGCTGCCGGATGTCGGGCGCATCGAAAAGATCGGAGACCACGGCGAGCAGATCGGCGCCGGCTGCGATGAGCTGCGGCGCATTGTCGAGGCTGATGCCGCCGATCGCGGCGAGCGGCACGCCGAGCGCCCGTGCTTCCTTGAACAGTCCAAGGGACGCGCGCACCGCCTGCGGTTTGGTCGGCGAGGGAAATACGCTGCCAAAGGCGACGTAGTCCGCTCCTGCCTGGACCGCCGCACGCGCGAGCGCCAGCTCGTTATAGCACGATGCGCCAAGCAGCTTGCCGCTCAGCCGCCCGCGGGCGACGGAGAGCTCGCCATCGTCGCGGCCGAGGTGGGCGCCGTCGGCGCCGAGCTCGAGCGCGAGCTCGACGTCGTCGTTGATGATCACCGGCACGCCGAACTCGCGCGCGAGCCCTACCACCGCCTGCGCTTGCGAACGGTTGATGGACTTGCTGCGGTATTGAAGAAGTGCGATGCCGCCTTCCAGCGCAAGGCGCACTTTCCTTTCGACGTCGTCGCCTTCTGGCGTGACGGCATAAAGCCCGCGCAGCTTCACCGCCGGAAGAAACGATTCGGCAGGAACTGGCCGCCGCCCGGCTTGAAGCCGGCGGCGAGCGATTCCCAGGTGAAGTGCTGCGCCTCGCGCGCGGCTTGCGCCGGCTCGAGGCCCTGCGCAAGGCGCGCCGCGATCGCCGAGGCGAGCGTGCAGCCCGAGCCGTGGTAGCTCTCGGGCAGGCGCGGCCAGCGGTCCTCGCGCACCACACCGCTTTCGTCGTACAGCGTGTTCACCACTTCGCCGCCTGCCTCGTGCGTGCCGGTGATGAGTACGTATTCGCAACCGTGATCGGTGAGGCGCCGCGCGCACTCGGCGAGATCGGTGGCGCCGCCGGCGAGGCGCCGCGCCTCGAGGCTGTTCGGCGTAAGCACCGTGGTGCGCGGCAGGATCAGCTCGCGCAGCGCTTCGATCGCGTCGCGCTCCGCCAACGGATCGCCGCGTCCGCTCGCCAGCACCGGATCGACCACCAAAGGCACTTCGGCGTGCTCGGCGACGAGTTCGCTCACCGCGCGCACGTTCTGCGCCGAGCCGAGCACGCCGGCCTTGAAGGCCGCGACCTCGATATCCTCGAGCACGCGGCGCGCTTGCTCGGTGATCCACGAGGGCTCGATCGGCATCACGCGCTCTACACCGCGCGTGTCCTGCACCGTGATCGCGGTCACCACCGAGAGCGGATGACAGCCGAGCGCAGCGATGGTGAGAAGGTCGGCCTGGAGCCCCGCGCCGCCTGTCGGATCGGATGCGGCGAAGCTGAGCACCATAGGCGGCACTGCGGGCGGCGCCGCAGGCGGAGCGGACGACATGAGTTAATATCCCGGCCCATTCTATGACCGAAAATCAGGTGCAATACAAGACGTGGATGTGCCTGATCTGCGGCTTCGTGTACGACGAGGCGGCGGGTCTGCCCGACGAGGGCATCGCGCCGGGCACGCGCTGGGAAGACGTGCCGATGAACTGGACCTGCCCGGAGTGCGGCGCGCGCAAGGAAGATTTCGAGATGGTGGAGATCTGATACGGTAAAATGCGCCGCAAGGGCGCATGTCCTCGATCAATCTGACGCATCACTTCCTGATCGCCATGCCGAACATGGCCGATCCGTACTTCGCAAAGACGCTCACCTATATCTGCGAGCACA
>DASXRW010000478.1:0-5675 GCA_036506355.1 Burkholderiales bacterium | reverse complement strand
GCCGCCGAGGTCGGCGCGCACATCGTCGAGGTGCCGGTGCGCCATCACGCGCGCACGCGCGGCGAGTCGAAGTACGGCATCGACCGCACTTTCCGCGTGCTGCTCGATCTCCTGTGGATCAAGTTCCTGATGCGCTTCCTGCACCGGCCGCTGCAGGCGTTCGGCGGCGTCGGCCTCGCGCTCGGCGCGCTGGGCTTCCTGATCCTCGCGTGGCTGACCGTGGAAAAGCTCGTGCTCGGCGAGGACATCGGCGGCCGGCCGCTGCTGCTCCTCGGCGTGCTGCTCGCGCTGATCGGCGTGCAGCTGGTCGCCACCGGCCTGATCGGCGAGCTCCTGACGCGCATCTACCACGAGCCCCAGGGACGGCCGCAATACCTGCTCCGGCGCCAGCCCAGAAAAGGCGCTTGAAGACCCCTGGGCGAACTGCGGGGCGCTTCGCCCTTGGCATCGCGCTGCTCGCTGCCGTGGTGTGGTACGCCGATCCGGCCGCGCTCGCGCGGCAGCTGGCAGCCACCGACCTGCGCTGGTTCATCGCCGCGGTGGCCGCGTCCATCGTCTCCAATATTTTCTCGGCTGCGCGCTGGGCCGCCATCGCCCGCGGCCTGGGATTGAGGGCCCCGCTGGGCGCGCTCGCGCGCATGTACTTCCGCGGCATGACGATGAACGTGCTCTTGCCCGGCGCCACGGTCTCGGGCGACCTGCTGCGCGGCTACCAGCTCGCGCAACAACAGCGGAATCCCCTGCTGCGCTCCGGCCTCTCGGTGTTGCTCGACCGGCTGAGCGGGCTGTGGATCCTGTGCGCAAGCTCGCTCGTTGCGCTGCTCGCCGCGCTGGCGACGGGGTTAGTAGCACCAGAGCGCCGGATCTGGGCCTATTGCGCCGGCCTGATGGTGGCGCTGCTATTGCCGTGGCTGCCGCTGCCCGTCCAGCGCGCGGAAAACGCGCGACGCCAGGCGCTGCAATCGGGCGGTCCGATCCTGCGTTCGATCTGGCTCTCGGTGCTGGTGCAGGTGTTCTCGGCGGTGGCGCTATGGCTCTGCGGCTTCGCCGCCGGCGTGAACCTGAGCTACCCGGTGATGCTCGCGGCCGCGGCGCCGATCTTCATCATGGGTGCGATGCCGCTCGGCTGGGGCGGCTTCGGCGCGCGCGAGCTCGCCGCAGTCGTGGTGCTCGGCGCGCTCGGCGTCGCGCCCGAGCAGGCGACCGTCACTGCGCTGCTCTACGGGATTTCGGCGGTGCTGCAGGGCGTCGTGTCGGCACCGCTCTTCGTCTTCGGCCGCCAGGAATAATTACGACCCCGGCCCCGAATTGGCGAAGCGGTGCGCGACGCCGTTCCTGAGGCGCATCACTTTCCAGAAGAAGTTGATGCGCGAGAGCTCGGTGAGCTGATCGGCGCCCGACACCATGTCGCCCAGCTCGAAGTCGGGACGGAAGCCGAGCTTGTCGGAGAAGCGCGCGAGGCCCTTCTCCACCGCGGCGACGAAGCGGTTGTCGGAGCGCACGTGGTTGACGAGGAAGATCTCGCCGTCGGGCCGGCACACGCGGTGCAGTTCCTCGAGCAGCCGCGCCGGCCGCTCGACCACCGATACCACGTACATCGCCACCACCTTGTCGAAGCTCGCGTCGGCGAAGCTCATTTGCTCGGCGTCCATCTCGAGCAGCGCTTCGACGTTGGAGAGGTGCCGCCGCGCGACGCGGCGGCGCGCCTTGTCGAGCATCTCGCGCGATACATCGATGCCGGTGATCTGCACGTCGCGCGGGTAGAGCGGCAACGACAGCCCGGTGCCGACCCCGACCTCGAGCACGCGCTCGCCGGGGCGCACACGCAGCGCCTGCACCACCGCCTTGCGCCCGGGCTGCAGCACCGGGCCGAACACCGCATCGTAGACCGCCGCGTAACGGCGATAAGCCGCTTTCACCGACTCGATCTGCATCATTGTCCGGGGGGCTCTTGGGGGCAGCGAATTATGCCGCAGAAGCAATTGGCGCGCCCGGCACGCGAATTGCAAACCTGTTCGAGGTTCGATGAAGATCGCGCAGATCGCCCCGCTCACCGAGAGCGTTCCTCCCAAGCTTTACGGCGGCACGGAGCGCGTCGTGTCCTATCTCGCCGAGGAGCTGGTGCGGCTGGGGCACGACGTGACCTTGTTCGCCAGCGGTGACTCCGAGACCTCGGCGAAGCTCGTGGCGTGCTCGAGGCGCGCCCTGCGCCTGGACCCGACGGTGAAGGATCCGCTCGCGCACCTCACGCTGATGCTCGAGCGCGTGCGCAGCCGCGCGCAGGAGTTCGACATCCTGCATTTCCACCTCGAGCACCTGCACTTTCCCCTGTTCCGCTCCGTGGCACGCAAGACCCTGACCACCGCGCACGGCCGGCTCGACCTGCCGGAGCTCGCGCCGCTCTACCGCGAGTTCAGCGATATGCCGCTCGTCTCGATCTCCAACGCCCAGCGCGCCCCGGTGCCCTTCGCCAACTGGGTGGGGACGGTGCACCACGGCCTCGCCCGCGAGGTCTGCCCCTTCAATCCCGCGCCGCGTGGCGGCTATTTCGCCTTCCTCGGGCGCGTGTCTCCCGAGAAGGGGCTCGAGCGCGCCGTCGAGATCGCCCGGCGCGCCGGTGCGCGTCTGCGCATCGCCGCCAAGGTCGACCCCGCCGACGAGGAGTACTTCCGCAGCGAGATCGTGCCGCTCATCGCCACGCCGGGAGTCGAGTTCGTCGGCGAACTGACGGAGGCGCAGAAGCCGGCGTTCCTCGGCAACGCCATCGCACTCATCTTTCCGATCGAGTGGCCCGAGCCTTTCGGCCTCGCCATGATCGAGGCCATGTCCTGCGGCACGCCAGTGATCGCCTGGCCGCACGGCGCGGTGCCCGAGCTGGTCGAGGACGGCCGCACCGGCTTCGTCGTCGACTCGATCGACGCAGCGGTTTCGGCGCTCGAGCGCGCGCCGCGGCTCGACCGGCTCGCGGTGCGCAGCCGCTTCGAGGAGCGCTTTTCCGCCGCGCGCATGGCGCAGGACTACCTCTCGGTGTATCGCGCACTCGGCCGGCGGCGCGCCATCGCCGCGGTATGAAGCGCGAAGCGCAGCTCGCGAGCCCGGTGCTGGTACCGGGGGTCGTGTCGCTCGCCGCGTCGAGCCGGCGCACGCTCAAGCACGGCGACAGCTTCGCGATGTTCGACGAGTTCGGCGACATCTTCGAGGTCGAGCACAGCCCGGGGGGCCTGTTTCACCACGACACGCGGTTTCTGTCGCGCCTGCACTTCACGCTGGAAGGCCATCGCCCGATGGTGCTTTCCTCCACCGTGCAGCCCGACAACGTGATGCTGGATGTCGACCTCACCAATCCCGATCTGTTCGACGCCGAAGGACGCCTCGCGCTCGCCAAGGACAGCTACCACGTCGCGCGCGCCAAGTTCCTGTGGCAGGCGAGCTGCTATGAGCTCTTCACGCTCACCAGCTACTCGGCGAGCCGGCGGACGCTCCGCCTGGCGGTGGACTTCGCCGCGGACTTCGCCGACCTCTTCGAGATCCGCGGCTACCGGCGCTCGCAGCGCGGCGTCGTGCATGCGCGCGTCGTCGGGCCGAGCGAGGTGGTGTTCGAATACGCGTCGCTAGACGGCGTCGCGCGGAGCACGCGCCTCTGCTTCGCGCCGCAGCCGACGCAACTGGGTGAGACGCGCGCCGCGTTCGAGCTCAACCTCGCGGCGCGCGAGCGCCGGCCGATCGCGCTCACCGTGCAGTGCCTCGAGGGCGAGCGGCCGCCGGCGGCCGAGCAGCGCTTCTTCGTCGCGCGGCGCCTCGCGCGCCGCGCGCTGGCGGCGGCGCGCGAGGCGGCACCGCTGATCGAGACCTCGAACACGGTGTTCAACAGCGTGCTCGAGCGCTCGAGCGCCGACCTCGCCATGCTCATGACCGAGACGCCGCACGGCGCCTATCCCTATGCGGGCGTGCCGTGGTTCTCGACCGCCTTTGGCCGCGACGGGATACTCACCGCGATCGAGATGCTGTGGGTCGAGCCCGCGCTGGCGCGCGGCGTGCTGCGCTTCCTCGCCGCGCACCAGGGCAGCCGCGAGGATCCCGGCGCCGACATGGAGCCGGGCAAGATCCTGCACGAGGTGCGCGAATGCGAGCTCGCGCGGCTCGGCGAGGTGCCGTTCGGCCGCTACTACGGCTCGGTCGACGCGACGCCGCTTTTCATCGCGCTCGCCGGGATGTACTGGGAGCGCACGCGCGACCGGGCGACGCTCGATGCGATCTGGCCGAACATCAAGGCGGCGCTCGACTGGATCGAGCGCTCGGGCGACCGCGACGGCGACGGCTTCGTCGAGTACGAGCGCAAGCGCGCGAGCGGCCTGCGCAACCAGGGCTGGAAGGACTCCGACGATGCGGTGTTCCACGCCGACGGCAGCCTCGCCAGCGGGCCGATCGCGCTGTGCGAAGTGCAGGGCTACGTCTATCTCGCTTATCGCGTCGCGGCGCGCCTGGCAGCGGACATGGACGATTACCGGCTCTCCGCGGGGCTGACCATCAAAGCCGAGGCGCTGCGGCGCCAGTTCGAGGAGACCTTTTGGGACGAGGAGCTCGGCACCTATGCGCTTGCGCTCGACGGCGACAAGCGCGCGTGCCTCGTGCGCACGTCGAACGCCGGGCAGCTGCTCTTCACCGGCATCGCTGCGCCCGAGCGCGCAGCCCGGGTGGTGCAGGGACTGTTCGATCCGGACTCCTTCAGCGGCTGGGGCATCCGCACGGTGAACCGGCGCGAGCGCCGCTTCAACCCCGCCTCGTATCACAACGGCTCGGTGTGGCCGCACGACAATGCGCTCATCGCGCTCGGGCTCGCGCGCTACGGCCATTGCAGCGAAGCGCTCGAGCTGACCACGGCGCTGTTCGACGCCGCCGCGCACATGCACCTGCGCCGGCTGCCCGAGCTCTTCTGCGGCTTCGAGAGAAAGCGCGGCAAGGCGCCGACGCTCTACCCGGTGGCCTGCGCGCCGCAGGCCTGGGCCGCGGTGACGCCGTTCGCCCTGATCCAGGCTTGCCTCGGGCTGGAAGTCGACTGCCGCGCGGCGAAACTGCGCCTGCGCAAGCCGCGGCTGCCGCATTTTCTCGACTGGATGGCGGTGAAGCGCCTGCGCGTGGGCGAGGCGAGCGTCGATCTCATGCTGCGCCGGCATGACTCGAGCGTGGCGGTGAACCTGCTCGCGCGAGACGGCGCGGCCGAAGTCGAGGTCATGCTCTAAAATTGGCGCCCATGCTCCCGACACCGAATGAAGCCAGGGCCTACCCGCCGGTCGGCTCCCGCTGGAAGGACCTCGACCGGCGCGTGAAGCGCACCATCCAGGTCGTGCGCCTCGACACCACGAAGCGGCGTGTGCGCATCCACTGCATCGAGACCGACGTCCTCTCCTGGGCGAAGCCGGAACGCTTCGGCAAGAGCGGCGGCTACATCCTCATTCAGTCCAAGTAGCGCGACGCGCCGGCCGCATCGCGCGCGGGCGGTTCCTGATCGCCCGCCTCGCCCGAAGCGCTGGTCGCGTCGAGTATCAGGTCGACGATCCGCAGAAAGATCTCGCGCGGCGGCTTCGCCTCGCCGACGATCCACTTGTCGATCTCTGCGAGGGGCACCTGCAACGTGCGCGAAAGCTGGTCGCGGCCGCCGAGCAGTTCGGCGGCCT
>DASXRW010000477.1:0-4355 GCA_036506355.1 Burkholderiales bacterium | reverse complement strand
GGTAGGCGCCGTCGACGATGGCGCGCACCGCAACGTCGATCTCTCGCGCCGTGGCTTCGCTGTACTCGCGGTGGCCCTGCGGCAGCGCGCCGCCGAGGAACGGCGGGCGCTCTTCCTCGTACGCGACCGGGCCGAGCGCCTGCACCATGGCGTAGCGCATCACCATGCTGCGCGCGATATCGGTGACTTTCGCGAGATCATCGGCCGCGCCGGTCGAGAGGTGACCGAAGATCACCTCCTCCGAGGCGCGCCCGCCGAGCAGCACCGCCATCTTGTTCTCGAGCTCCTCGCGCGTCATGAGGAAACGATCCTCGGTCGGTCGCTGGATGGTGTAGCCGAGCGCGCCGACGCCGCGCGGGATGATCGAAATCTTGTGCACCGGGTCGGTTCCCGGCAGCGCCATGGCGACGATGGCGTGGCCCATTTCGTGGTGCGCGACGATGCGCCGCTCGCGCGGGTTGAGCACGCGGTTCTTCTTTTCGAGGCCGGCGATCAGCCGCTCGATCGCCTGGGTGAAGTCGCTGAGCGAAACCTCCTCCGCGCCACGCCGCGTCGCGAGCAAGGCGGCTTCGTTCACCAGGTTGGCGAGATCGGCGCCGGAGAAACCCGGCGTGAGCGCCGCGACCTGCTCGAGCTCGACGCCGGGGGCGAGTTTTATTTTCTTTGCATGCACTCTGAGGATCTGCAGCCGCCCGATTTTGTCGGGCCGGTCGACCAGGATCTGCCGGTCGAAGCGCCCGGCGCGCAAGAGCGCCGGATCGAGGATCTCGGGCCGGTTGGTCGCGGCGAGGAGCACCAGGCCAGTGGTCGGATCGAAGCCGTCGAGCTCGACCAGCAGCTGGTTCAGCGTCTGCTCGCGCTCGTCGTGGCCGCCGAAGCCCCCCGCGCCGCGCGCCCGGCCGAGCGCGTCGAGCTCGTCGATGAAGATGATCGCCGGCGCTTTGCCCCGCGCCTGCTCGAAGAGGTCGCGCACGCGCGCCGCCCCCACGCCGACGAACATCTCGACGAACTCGGAGCCCGAGATGGAGAAGAACGGCACTCGAGCCTCTCCGGCGACGGCACGCGCAAGGAGGGTCTTCCCCGTCCCGGGCGGGCCCACCAGCAGCACGCCCTTCGGCACGCGCGCGCCCAGGCGCCCGTACTTCTTCGGGTCCTTGAGGAACTCGACCACTTCCTGCAGCTCGGCCTTCGCCTCGTCCACGCCTGCGACGTCCGCGAAAGTGACGCCGGTCTTCGCCTCGACGTAGATCTTCGCCCGGCTCTTGCCGATGTTCATGAAGCCGCCGCCGAGGCCGCCGCCCTGCGATAGGCGACGCGCGAGCAGGTACCAGATGCCGAAGAACACCAGCGCCGGCAGCACCCAGGACAGCATGTCGCGCAGGAGCGTGCTCTCCTGCACGCGCGTGTACTTGACGTCGTAGCGCGAGAGCCGGTCGGCAAGCTCCGGCGGCACGAGGTTGGCGATCACCACGGTCTTGGCTCCCTCGGGTTTTTTCAGCTTGCCGGTGATGTGCTGGTCGGAGACCGTGACCTCGGAGATGCGGTCCTCTTCGAGGTACTTCTCGAACTCGCTGTAGGGCACGACCTCGATGGTCTGCGCCCGGCGCCAGCCCTCCTGGACGGCGAGCATCGCCAGCACCGCGAAGAGCACGTAGAAAACATTGAACTTGGTGCGGTGCTCCATCACCTTAATTTTCCCTTGAATACCTCGGGGATGGCCCCATCTTTCCTGAGGAAATGCCCGAAAGCTTTTGAAGGATCAACGAGATGCGATTTGAGAAGTTTACGACCAAGCTGCAGGAGGCGCTTGCCGAGGCGCAATCCATGGCGCTCGGCAAGGACCAGCAGTACATCGAGCCCGAGCACATGCTCGCCGCGCTGCTCAACCAGGAGGACGGCGGCATCGCCGGGCTTATCAGCAAGGCGGGCGGCAATCCCGGCATTTTGAAAAAAAACCTGGCCGAGGCGATCGCCCGCCTGCCGGTCGTGGAGGGCGAGCCGGGCGAGGTCCTGATGGGCCGCGACCTCGCGAATCTGCTGAACCTCGCCGACAAGGAAGCCCAGAAGCGCGGCGACCAGTACATCGCCTCGGAGCTTTTCCTGCTTGCCGCGGCCGGCGACAAGGGCAACGTCGGGCGCCTCCTCAAGCAGGCGGGCGTCACGAAGGCGGCGCTCGAGAAGGCCATCGAGGAAGTACGTGGGGGTGAGACCGTGCAAGGACAAGCCGACGAATCGCAGCGCCAGGCGCTCGCGAAGTACACGCTCGACCTGACCGAGCGCGCGCGCGCCGGCAAGCTCGACCCGGTGATCGGCCGCGACGACGAGATCCGCCGCTGCATCCAGATCCTGCAGCGGCGCACCAAGAACAATCCCGTGCTGATCGGCGAGCCCGGCGTCGGCAAGACCGCGATCGTCGAGGGGCTGGCGCAGCGCATCGTCAACGGCGAGGTGCCGGAGTCGCTGAAAAACAAGCGCCTGCTGAACCTCGACATGGCGTCGCTGCTCGCCGGCGCCAAGTACCGCGGCGAGTTCGAGGAGCGCCTGAAGTCGGTGCTGAAGGAGCTCGCCAGGGACGAAGGCAGCACGATCATCTTCATCGACGAGCTGCACACCATGGTCGGCGCCGGCAAGGCCGAGGGCGCGATCGACGCCGGCAACATGCTCAAGCCCGCGCTCGCGCGCGGCGAGCTGCACTGCATCGGCGCGACCACGCTGAACGAATACCGCAAGTACGTCGAGAAGGACGCGGCGCTCGAGCGGCGCTTCCAGAAGGTGCTGGTGGAGGAGCCGAGCGTGGAAGCGACCATCGCGATCCTGCGCGGCCTGCAGGAGAAATACGAAGTGCACCACGGCGTCGAGATCACCGACCCGGCGATCGTCGCCGCCGCGGAGCTCTCGCACCGCTACATCACCGACCGCTTCCTGCCGGACAAGGCGATCGATCTCATCGACGAGGCCGCGGCACGCATCAAGATGGAGATCGATTCGAAGCCCGAGGCGATGGACCGCCTCGAGCGGCGGCTGATCCAGCTGCGGATCGAGCGCGAGGCGGTGAAGAAGGAGAAGGACGAGGCCTCGCAGAAGCGCCTACAGCTGATCGAGGAGGAGATCAAGCGCCTGGAGAAGGATTACGCCGACCTCGAGGAGGAATGGAAGGCCGAGAAGGCTACCGTGCAGGGCGCGCAGCACATCAAGGAAGAGATCGAGAAGCTGCGCCAGCAGATGGACGAGGCGAAGCGCAAGGGCGACTGGCAGAAGATGTCCGAGATCCAGTACGGACGGCTGCCGCAGCTCGAGGCGCAGCTCAAAAAGGCTGAGACCCAGACGGCCGAGAAGGGTGCGCGCGCCAAGCCCAAGCTGCTGCGCACGCAGGTCGGCGCGGAGGAAATCGCCGAGGTGGTGTCGCGCGCCACCGGCATCCCGGTGTCGAAGATGATGCAGGGCGAGCGCGAGAAGCTGATCAAGATGGAAGAGAAGCTCCACGAGCGCGTCGTCGGCCAGGACGAGGCGGTGCGCGTGGTGTCGGACGCGATCCGGCGTTCGCGCTCGGGGCTCAGCGACCCCAACCGCCCCTATGGCTCATTCCTGTTCCTCGGGCCCACGGGCGTTGGCAAGACCGAGCTGTGCAAGGCGCTCGCGGCGTTCCTGTTCGACTCGGAAGATCACCTCATTCGCATCGACATGTCCGAGTACATGGAAAAGCATTCGGTCGCGCGGCTCATCGGCGCGCCGCCGGGCTACGTCGGCTATGACGAGGGCGGGCAGCTCACCGAGCAGGTGCGGCGCAAACCGTACTCGGTCATCCTCTTCGACGAAGTGGAGAAAGCGCATCCGGATGTCTTCAACGCGCTGCTCCAGGTGCTCGACGACGGGCGGCTCACCGATGGCCAGGGACGCACGGTCGATTTCAAGAACACGGTGCTGGTCATGACCTCCAACCTCGGCTCGCAGATGATCCAGAGCATGGCCGGCAGCGACTACCAGGTGGTCAAGCTCGCTGTGATGGGCGAGGTGAAGACGCATTTCCGGCCGGAGTTCGTCAACCGCATCGACGAGATCGTCGTGTTCCACGCGCTCGCCGAGGACGAAATCAAGTCGATCGCGCGCATCCAGCTCGGGACCCTCAAGGCGCGTCTTGCGCGCATGGACTACGGCTTCCAGATCTCGGATGCCGCGGTGAGCGAGCTCGCCAAGGTCGGCTTCGACCCGGTCTACGGCGCGCGGCCGCTCAAGCGCGCGATCCAGTCGGAGGTCGAGAACCCGCTCGCGAAAGCGGTGCTCGAAGGCCGCTTCGCGCCGAAGGACACGATCTACGTCGACTGGCGCGGCGGCAGGATGGTCTTCGACAAGGCGCC
>DASXRW010000476.1:0-9105 GCA_036506355.1 Burkholderiales bacterium | reverse complement strand
TTCCGCGCGGCCCTCGGGCACGAGCATCGCCATCTCCGGCTTGATGCGGCAGGCGATGCCGACCATCTCGTCGGTCGCGGCCATTTCCAGGTTCAGGCGGATGTGCGTGAGCTCGCGCAGCCGCCGCACGTCCTCGTCCTGGATGTGCCGCCGGTCCTCGCGCAGGTGGCAGGTGATGCCGTCGGCGCCGCCGAGGTGCGCCTCGACCGCCGCCCACACCGGGTCGGGCTCGTACGTGCGCCGGGCCTGCCGCACCGTGGCGACATGGTCGACGTTGACGCCGAGTTCAATCACAGCTCGTTCAGCTCCATCAGCACGCTGCGCGTGTGCAGCACCTGTCCGTGCAGGCGCTGGCCGATCAGCGCGCGCATGAGATACCGCGCCTCGTCGCGCGTCTCGCTGCGGCTGTAGTCATCGGCGGCGAGATCGAGCAAAGTGCGCCCGCTCACCAGCAAGTCACCATGACTCGCGCGCACCGGGCCGCGGTCGGGCTCGTAGACGTAGGAGCCCGAAGCCTCGATCGGCTCGCCGCTCAAGGCCTCCCGGTCGAGAAGCGGCGCGTAGCCCAGCTCGGCGAGCAGCCGCTTCTCGAAGCTGCGCAGCACCGCGGGGAACGACTGCGCCGCCGACAGCCGCGCCAGCGCCTCGGAGTAGGCGTCGAATAAGGCCTCATGGGGATCTTCCCGCGGCAGCAGGCGCAGGATGAGCTCGTTGAGATAAAAGCCGCACATCAAGCCGCGCCCCGCGAGCGGCTGCAGCGCGCCGCCCCACTCCGCGGCGACGAGGTTGGAAAGCTCGGCCGAGCCGCTCCACCCCAGCCGCAGCGGATGGAAGGCGAGCAGCACGCCGCGCATCGCCGAGCGCGGACGCCGCGCGCCGCGCGCGAGGAGCGCGACGCGTCCGTGCCGCCGAACGAAGGCCTCGACGATGAGGCTCGTCTCCTTGTACGGATAGGTATGGAGCACGTAGCCGGGTTCCTGGTCGGCGCGTTTCTTCATTCTGCCGTTGCGCTTTTATTACTCATAGCCTAATTGTCGCAGGACACGCGCATCGTCCGTCCATGCGCGGCGCACCTTCACCCAGACACCCAGGTAGACCTTCCCCTGGTAGAGGCGCTCCAGGTCCTTGCGCGCGGCGCTTGCCATCTGCTTCAGGCGCTCGCCCCGGCTGCCGAGCACGATGCCCTTCTGGCTTTCGCGCTCGACCAGGATGGTCGCCTCGATGCGGCGCAGGCGCCCCTCTTCCTTGAAGCTGTCGATCATCACCTCGCAGCGGTAGGGCAGCTCCTCGCCGAGCGTCTCGAAGAGCTTCTCGCGCAGCGCCTCCGCGGCGAAGAAGCGCTCGTCGCGGTCGGTGAGCTGGTCTTCCGGGTATGCCGCCGGTCCCACCGGCAGCGCCTCGGCGATCACGCGCAGCAGCTCGGGCAGGTTCCTGCCCGTGCGGGCGCTCACGGGGACCAGGGCGGCGAAGTCGCGCATCTTGGACAGGCGCTCGAGGAATGGGATCAACTCCGCCGAGCGCTTGAGCAGGTCCACCATGTTGACGACGGCGACGACTTTCTGCTCCGCCGGAATGCGCTCGAGCGCGGCGCGGTCCTCGGGACCGAAGCGCGCCGCCTCGACGACGAAGAGCACGACGTCCGCCTGGCTCGCCGCCTGAGCGACACGGCGGTTCAGCGCCTTATGCAGCACGTTCTTCAGCCGCGGCGGGTTGCCCGGCGCGTCGATGAAGATGTACTGGCAGCCAGGCCGGGTGAGGATGCCGGTGACGAGATGGCGCGTGGTCTGGGGACGAGCCGAGACGATGGAGAGCTTTTCGCCGACCAGGCGATTGAGCAGGCTCGACTTGCCGGTATTCGGGCGCCCGACCATCGCCACCGTGCCGCAGCGGTGCTTCATTGCTCCGCCAGGCGCTCGAGCAGGGCGCGTGCAGCTTCCTGCTCCGCCTTCTGGCGCGAGCTGCCGCTCCCCTTTGCGCTCATGCCGAGCTCCTCGACCACGCATTCCACTTCGAAGGACTGGCGGTGCGCCGCGCCCTGCACCGAGGTCACGCGGTAAAGCGGCAGCGAGCGGCGCGCCGCCTGCAGCATCTCCTGCAGCTCGGTTTTCGCGTCCTTGGCGGCGCGCTCCGGGTCGAGGCGCTCGAGCCGCGGGCCGAAAGCGGCGAGCACCACTTTGCGTGCGGCATCGTAGCCGGCATCGATGAAGACGGCGCCGAACACCGCTTCGAGCGCGTCGGCGAGGATCGAAGGACGCGGCTCGGCGGCCGCCGCGAGCTCGCCTTCGCCCAGGCGCACGAGCGTCGCGAGGCCCAGCTCGCGCGCGAGCTCGGCGAGCGCCTCCTCGCGCACCAGGCTCGCGCGAAGCCGCGTGAGCTTGCCCTCCGAGAGGCGCGGAAAGCGCTCGTAGAGCTCGGCGGCCACGGCGCAGCCAAGCACGCCGTCGCCGAGGAATTCCAGCCGTTCGTTGTGATCCGGGCCGTAGCTGCGGTGCGTCAGCGCCTGCTCGAGGAGCTCGGGCCGAGCGAAGCGGTGGCCAAGCCGCTTTTCGATCGACGGCGCCCGGGACGGGATCTACTGGCCTCCGGCGCTCGCCGCGTAATCGATGTACAGGCCGACGTTCTTGAAGAGCGGCACTTCCTTGCGGTAGGCGAAGCTGATCACGACCGCGTTGCCGTCCTTGCCGATCTCGAGATCGCTCGGCTTGAGCGTATTGATGTCGTCGATCGCGGAACGGTTCTCGAAGGCGCGGCGAATGTCGGCGGGGCTCGCCCCCGCCCGCTCGCGCGCGATCGCCTCGATCGCGTTCTTGGCCGAGCGGAATTCCATGTACGACGGGAGCGTCTTCATGCCGAACAGGGCCACGATGGCCAGGAGGATGAGGACGAAGATCAGTGCTAGGAGGCTGACGCCGGTTTGGGTGCTGCGCATGTGCTTGTCTCCCTCTTTCAGCGGAACGACCCGAAGCGGCCGAGCTCGTTCAGGTTCAGCCAGATGAAGAAGGCCTTGCCGACGATGTTCTCGTCCGGGACGAAGCCCCAGACGCGGCTGTCGCTCGAGTTGTCGCGGTTGTCGCCCATCATGAAGTAATGGCCCGGCGGCACGGTGCACGCGAGGCCGCTGGTATTGTAGTTGCAATTGCCGGCCGCGGCGCGCGTCGGCAGGACCGCGGCGGGCGCGTCGTCCTCCAGCAGGATCTCGTGCTCCGCTTTGCCCAGCGTCTCGATGTAGCGGCGCGAGAACTGCATGCGCTCGCGCGAAAGATAGTCGTCGACCTGGCGCGCCGGCACCGGCTGGCCGTTGATGGTCAGGCGCTTGTTGCGGTACTCGACGCGGTCGCCGGGCAGCCCGACGACGCGCTTGATGTAGTCGAGCGACGGATCCTCGGGATAGCGGAACACCATGACATCGCCGCGCGCCGGAGCGCCGATCTCGATGATTTTCTTGTTCGCCACCGGCAGGCGGATGCCGTAGGTGAATTTGTTCACCAGGATGAAATCGCCCACCAGCAGGGTCGGCACCATCGAGCTCGAGGGAATCTTGAACGGCTCGACCAGGAACGAGCGCAGCAGGAACACGATCAGGATCACGGGGAAGAAGCTGACCGAGTACTCGACCCACCAGGGCTGCTTCGCCCCCTCGGGACGGCGCTTGCGCAGCCAGGCCGTCTCGAGCGCCCAGACCAGGCCCGTGACCACCAGCAGGATCAGGAGAAACAGTGCGAAGTTCAACCTTCGCCCCGCTGCAGCACCGCGAGGAATGCCTCCTGTGGGATCTCGACCGAGCCGACCTGCTTCATGCGCTTTTTCCCTTCTTTCTGTTTTTCGAGCAGCTTCCTCTTGCGCGTGACGTCGCCGCCATAGCATTTGGCGAGCACGTTCTTGCGCAGGGCTTTCACATTCTCGCGCGCGATGATGTGGCCGCCGATGGCGGCCTGCACCGCGACGTCGAACATCTGCCGCGGAATGAGCCCGCGCAGGCGCTCGACCAGCTCGCGGCCCCGGCGCTGCGCGGTCTCGCGATGCACCATGCTTGAAAGCGCGTCGACGCGCTCGCCATTCACCAGGATGTCGAGCCGTATCACGTCGGTCGCGCGGTACTCCTTGAACTCGTAGTCGAGCGAGCCGTAGCCGCGGGTCATCGATTTCAGCCGGTCGAAGAAGTCGAGCACCACTTCGTTGAGCGGCAGGTCGTAGGAGATCACGACGTGGCGCGCCGAGTAATGCATGTTGGTCTGCGTGCCGCGCTTCTGCGTGCACAGCGTGATCACCGGGCCGACGAACTCCTGCGGCACGAAGATCTTGGTGGCGATGATCGGCTCGCGGATCTCCTCGATCAGCGTCGGATCGGGCAGCCGCGCCGGGTTGGACACCTGCTCCACCGTGCCGTCGCGCAGCTTGACCTCGTAGACCACCGAAGGCGCGGTGGTGATGAGGTGCATGCCGTACTCGCGCTCGAGGCGCTCCTGCACGATGTCCATGTGCAAGAGACCCAAAAACCCGCAGCGGAAGCCAAAGCCCAGGGCCTGCGAGGTCTCGGGCTCGTAGTGGAAGGAGGCGTCGTTGAGGTGCAGCTTCTCGAGCGCGTCGCGCAGCGCCTCGTACTCGTTGGCCTCGACCGGGTACAGGCCGGCGAACACCTGCGGCTTGATCTCCTTGAATCCGGGCAGCGCCGCAGCCGCCGGCTTGTCGGCGTGGGTGATCGTGTCGCCCACCTTGGCGGCGCGCAGCTCCTTGATGCCGGCGGTGACGTAGCCGACTTCGCCCGCGGCGAGAACGTCTTTCTGCTTCGCCTTCGGCGTGAAGATGCCCACCTGCTCGCACAGATAGGCCGCATCGGTGCTCATGAGGACGATGCGCTCCTTCGGCTTGAGCGTGCCCTCGAACACGCGCACCAGCATCACGACGCCGACATAGTTGTCGAACCAGGAATCGATGATCAGCGCGCGCAGCTTTCCCGCCGGGTCCCCCTTGGGAGCCGGCACGCGCGCGATCACCGCCTCGAGGATGTCGGGCACGTTCTCGCCGGTCTTGGCGCTCGCGCGGATCGCGTCGTGCGCGTCGATGCCGATCACGTCTTCTATTTCCTGCACCGCCTTCTCCGGATCGGCCGAGGGCAGGTCGATCTTGTTCAGCACCGGGATCACTTCGACGCCCTGCTCGATCGCGGTGTAGCAGTTCGCCACGGTCTGCGCTTCCACCCCTTGCGAGGCGTCGACCACCAGCACCGCGCCCTCGCAGGCGGCGAGCGAGCGGCTCACCTCGTAGGAGAAATCGACATGGCCGGGCGTGTCGATCAGGTTGAGGAGGTACGTCTCTCCACCCCGGGCGCGGTATTCCAGCGCCGCGGTCTGCGCCTTGATGGTGATGCCGCGCTCGCGCTCGAGCTCCATCGAGTCGAGCACCTGCTCGCCCATCTCGCGCTCGGCGAGCCCGCCGCACATCTGGATGAAGCGATCCGCCAGCGTCGACTTGCCGTGGTCGATGTGCGCGATGATGGAAAAGTTGCGAATGTGGCTCTGAGGCATATAACGAAAGAGGGTGCCGCCTGCGGTGGCACCCTCCTCGGACCGCTATTTTATCGGACTCTCTCGAGCACCGCCGGGTCGAGCCGGCCGTGGCAGAGCTCGTTGCCCGCCGCGTCGGTCAGCACGGGGACGCGCTCGCCGAACCTGGCGCGAAGCCGCTCGTCGCTATCGACGTCGAGCTCCTCGAACGCGACGCCGAAGGCGCGCAGCGTGCGCGCCATCTGCTCGCACAAATGGCAGCCCGCGCGCCCGTAGAGCCTAGCCTTTGTCAGTCAACCCCGAGATGGTGACGAAGGCCATCTGCTCGCCGCGCTTCACCTGGAGCGTGATGACGGCGTTCTTGTCGAGCCCGGCGAGCAGCTTGTTGAACTGGTCGACCGACTTGAGCTCCATATGCTGGCCTTTGTGCACCAGCGTGATCAGGACGTCGCCTTTGCGCACGTCGGAGGCGCGCGCATCGGGCTTCACCTCGGTCACCACCAGGCCGCCGGAGAGCTTCATCTCCTTCTTCTGCTCCGCCGAGAGCTCGGCGACCACGATGCCGAGGCGGTTGGCCGGCTGCGCTTCGGCGGCCTTCTGCGGCCGCGGCTTGTCGGCCGCGGCGACGCGGTCTTCCTGCAGCTCGCCGACCGTGAGGGAGAGCTTCTTGGTCGCGCCCTTGCGCCAGACTTCGACGGTCGAGGTCGAGCCGGGGCGCGTCGAGCCGACGATGCGCGGCAGGTCGCTCGAGCTCTCGACCGCCTTGCCGTCGAACGACACGATGATGTCGGTCGCTTCAATCCCGGCCTTGTCGGCGGGGCTGCCCTTCTCCACCGAGTTGACGAGCGCGCCGCGCGCCTTGTCCAGGCCGAAGGAGGTGGCGAGATCGCGCGTCACTTCCTGGATCACGACGCCGATGCGCCCGCGCGCGACGCGCCCTTTTTCTTTCAGTTGTTTCTGGACGTCGAGCGCCACGTCCGCCGGGATGGCGAACGACAGGCCCATGAAGCCGCCGGTGCGGCTGTAGATCTGCGAATTGATGCCGACCACCTCGCCGCGCATGTTGAAGAGCGGCCCGCCCGAGTTGCCCGGGTTGATGGCAACGTCGGTCTGGATGAAGGGGACGAAATTCTCCTGCGGCAGCGAGCGACCCTTCGCGCTGACGATGCCCGCGGTAACGGTGTTCTCGAAGCCGAACGGCGAGCCGATCGCCACCACCCATTCGCCCACCTTGAGCTTGGCCGGATCGCCGAAGCGCACCGCCGGGAGCCCCGTGGCGTCGATCTTGATGAGCGCGATATCGGTGCGCTTGTCCGCGCCGATCACCTTGGCCTTGAACTCGCGCTTGTCGGTGAACTTGACCGTGATCTCGTCGGCGCCTTCGACGACGTGCGCGTTCGTCAGCACGTAGCCGTCCTGGCTGATGATGAAGCCCGAGCCGAGCGAGCGGCTCTCCGAGCGCGGCGCGGGTCCCGGTCCCGGCTGCCCGGGTCCCGGCTGGCGGGGAATGAAGCGGCGGAAGAACTCGAGGACTTCCTCGTCCTCCATGCCCGGCACCTGCGGCAGGGCGCCGGTGCGACGCACGGCCTGCGTCGTGCTGATGTTGACCACGGCATTGCCCTGGTCTTCCACCAGGCGCGTGAAGTCGGGAAGGTCGCGCTGCGCCTGGGCGGCGAGGCAGAAGGCCGCCAGCCACAGAGCGGCCAGGGCTCTCATCGTTCTCATCTACGGTCTCCTAGAGTTCTTATGGACGACGGTACTCGACGGCATTGGCGATGCGCTGCACGCTCGCCGCGGGTGCTTCGCCCACGACGGTCACCCTATGGTTCGCGACCTCGCGGGTATAGATATGGATGGCGCCCAGGCTCGCGAGGCCGGTGCGCGCCGGCTCGCGGCGCGCCTGCAGCGGCTCGATGAATACCGAGACCGCGGCGAGGCCGTCGGAGTACACCAGCTGCCCGACCGGTTTCGATTCTCCCATGCGGCGCGTGAGCTCCACCACCTTGTGGAAGCCGGGCAGCTCCGATGACAGGCTCCAGCCCGCCAGCCGCGTCGGCGCCGCCTCCGCATCCTCGACGCGGAAGCTCGCCGCAGCGTGGCGCGACTTCACCATGTCCGGCGTGACGCGTCCGATGCTGAGCTGCGTGAACATGAACTGCTCGATCTGGTTGCCGGCGGCGTCGACCGTGACCGCGCGCACCAGCATGCCGCTCGCCGTGTCGGCATAGAGGCGATAGCCGTAGCGCAGGTTGTCTTTCGGCGTGAGCACCACGGCCCGGCATTCGAAGCCGCCGATGCGGCGGATTTCGCCCAAAGAGATGTCGTAATGCTGTGCGAGCGCGTTCAGCCGTTCGGGGAGCAGCGCCGGAAAGCTGCGGTCGGGGGTGCGGCGCTCGACCTTCACGACTTTGCTTTCGGGCAGATAGCAGCGCACGGTATCGCGCGTGCGCACCAGCTCGCGCGGCATGCCGTCGAGCACTTCTAGGCGTTCGGTGTCGGCAGCGGCGAGCCGCGTGATGCGCGAGGTCTCGCTGCGCCCGCCGTGCTGGTAGACGAACGTGCCGCTATACGAAAGATTGCGCGTCGCGTCCTGGATCTTGCGCAGCCAGGCGAGACTTTCCGGAGACTGCGCGTATGCCGCACCGGCAAATAAAGAGAGCAGCGCGCAAAGCAGAGCGGCGACGCGCCAGGCCCTCATTTTTCCCTCACTTGGCGGGCTCGTCCCGGTGCTCGGAAACGGTGCGCACGTAGGGCGCCATACCCTGCAGCGAGACGCGCGGCGAGAAGCCCTGATGCGCGAGCAGATAGTCGTTCGCCGCGCTCGGCAGCGGCACGTTCACCATCGGGGGGATCGCAGGCCGCAGCTGCGCGAGCGGCGCGGGTGCCTCGGGCTGCGGCGCAAACGCGAGCCAGCCGACGAGCGCCACCGCGGCCAAGCTCGCCGCCGCGGCGAACGCGAAGCGCTGGGCGGGCGTCCTGCCCGGGAGGTCGGCCGGCGCGAGCACGGTAGCCTCGGCGGCAAGCCGCTCGCTGAACCGCGAGGTGAAGCCCTCCGAGAGCAGCCGCGTATCGCGCATGCCGTCGCTGATCAGGTGATAGATCCGCCAGCACTGGAGCGCCTCGCCCTCGCCGCGCAACGCTGCGATCGCCCCTGCAGCGGCGCGCTCGTCGAGCTCGCCGTCCATCAATGCCGAAATGCGCTCTTTCATACCCCTACCACCTCTTGTCCTTCCGCGTGCCCAGCAACGGCCGCAACTGCTCTGCGATCGCCTCGCGCGCGCGGAAGATCCGCGAGCGCACCGTGCCGATCGGGCAATCCATGACTTTCGCGATGTCCTCGTAGCTCATGCCTTCGATCTCGCGCAGCTGGATCGCCGTTCTCAATTCCTCGGGCAGCCCTTCGATCGTCGCATTCACCGTCTGCGCGATCTCGTTCGACAGCAGCACGCTTTCCGGCGTGTTGATGTCGCGCAGCTGCTCGCCCTCTTCGAACCCTTCCGCCTCTTCGGCCTCTACCTCGGTCGAGGTCGGCGCCCGCCGACCCATGGCCATGAGATAGTTCTTGGCCGTATTAATTCCAATCCGGTACAGCCACGTATAA
>DASXRW010000475.1:0-5526 GCA_036506355.1 Burkholderiales bacterium | reverse complement strand
GATGCCGAAGGAGCCGGCGAGCTCCTGCTGCTCGTCGGTGTTCACCTTGCCAAACACGACGTCGGGATGCGCCTCGGCAGCTTTTTCGTAGACCGGCGCGAAGCCCTTGCACGGGCCGCACCACGGCGCCCAGAAGTCGATAATCACCATGGCGTTGTCGTTGACGGTCTGTTCGAAGTTCTCCTGGGTGAGCTCGACGGTGGCCACGGCGGTCCTTCCAAAAAAAGGGGGCAGTGTACTCTAGACCGCCATGTACACCGGGCGGTTCGCGCCCTCGCCCACCGGGCCGCTGCACATGGGCTCGCTGATCGCTGCGCTGGCAAGCTGGCTCGACGCACGCGCCGCCGGCGGACGGTGGCTGGTGCGCGTCGAGGACCTCGACCGGCCTCGCGCGGTTCCCGGCGCGGCGGATGAAATCCTGCGCTCGCTCGAGCGTCTCGGGCTCGGCTGGGACGGCGAAATCGTCTACCAGAGCCGCCGTGACGCGCTCTATGGCGCAGCACTCGACAAACTGCGCGCGCATACATACTGGTGCAGCTGCACGCGGCGCGAGATCGCGGACTCGTCGCTTGCGCTCGCGACCGACGGTGCACACATCTATCCCGGCACGTGCCGCACGCGTAAGGCGCCGGAGGGACGCGCGCTGCGCATCCGCACCGACAGGCAGGAGATCCGCTTCCACGACCGCCTGCAAGGCGCGCAGTCGCAGGTGCTCGAGCGCGATATCGGCGACTTCGTGCTTTATCGCGCCGACGGCCTCTATGCCTACCAGCTCGCCGTCGTGGTCGACGACGCTGCGCAAGGCGTCACCGACGTGGTGCGCGGCGCGGACCTGCTCGATTCGACGCCCCGCCAGATTTACCTGCAGCGCCTCCTCGGCGTGCCTACGCCGCGCTACCTGCACGTACCGGTCGCGGTCAACGCGGCGGGCGAGAAGCTCTCCAAGCAGACCGGCGCCATGCCGATCGAACTCTCCTTCCACACCGTGCGAACGGCCTTGCGCTTTCTGAGTCAGCCCGATGCGGAGAATCTGCGCGAAGCCGTGCGCAACTGGAACCCGGCGCTTATTTCGCCGCGCCGCGCCTTGGCGTTATCACCGTAGCGAGAGAAGCGAGCACCAGACCGAGCGCGGCGAATTCGGCGGCGCTTGGTCGCTCGCCGAGAAAGACCATCCCGCCGAGCACCGCGACCACCGGAATGATCAGGATGCTGAGCGAGAACACCGTGACCGAGACCGACGTGGCGAGCTTGATCCACGCCCAATAAGCAAAGGCGAAGGCGATGAGCACGTTGTACGCCGTGCCGATAAACGCGCCGATGCCGATTTGCGCCAGAGCGCGCGGATCTTCCAGCAGCGCGGCGCCGATGAAGATCGGCACGCCGCCGAGCAGCATGATCCACGCGGTATAGGGACCGGGCGGCATGGCGATCGGATATTTCTTCTGCAGCACGGCGCCGAGCGCCCAGCTCGCCGCGGCACCGAGCACGAGCAGCGTGCCGAGCGGCGCCGCACCGATGGCGGCGTAGCCTTCGCCGATCAGCAGCGCGAGACCGGCGAGACCGAGCACGAGGCCGACTGCCTTTCCGGCGGTGAGCCGCTCGCCCAGCAGCCACACCGACAGCGGAATGGCGAGCGCCGGCATCGTATAGGCGAGGATCGATGCGCGCCCCGAGGGAATCATCGTCAGGCCAAACGCCACGAGGATGTTCCAGCCGGTGATGTTGAGAAACGCGAGGACCAGAAGGCGCAGCCACTGTCCGCGCGGCAGCGGAATGCGCTGCCCGCCAAGACGCAGCACGAGGAAGAGCACGCCGGAGCCCAGGCCCAGGCACAGCGAACGGAAGATCCAGGGCGGCACTTCGGCGAGCGCGACCTTCATCGCCGTCCAGTTGAATCCCCACGCGAGTGTCAGCGCGCCGAGCAGCCACCACAGCCGCGCCGGAAGATGATCCGACTCCGTGCTCAAGCGCTGACGCGGATCGGAAACGCCTTCATCCCGCGCAGCACCATCGAATCCATCCACTCCATGCGGTCCTGCGCCGGCTCGATGTGGCGCCAGCGCGCGAGCACCGCCGGCAGCGCGATCTGCCCTTCAAGCCGTGCCAGCGGAAACCCGAGGCAGATATGCGCGCCGTAGCCGAAGGTGAGATGCGGTACACCGTGGCGTTCGAGATCCACCCGGTCGGGCTCCGGATACGCGCGCGGATCGCGGTTGGCGGCATTCATCATGAGAAATACCCGGTCGGCCGTCTTGAATCCCCGGCCGTGAAACACCTGCGACTCCTGCACGATGCGCACCTGCGCGCCGATCGGACCATCATAGCGCAGCAGTTCCTCCACTGCCGCGGGCGCAAGCGAAGGGTTCGCTCGCAGTTTCTCGAGTTCGGCGGGAAAGCGAAGCAGCGCCGCCAGGCCGTTCGCAATGTGGTGCGTCGTCGTCTCGTGGCCGGCGAAGAGCAGCAGCACGCACGTGGCCACGAGCTCATCCTCCGACAAGCGGTCGCCCTCGTCTTCGAGATGCACCAGCTCGGAGAGCAGGTCGCGCTGCGGCGCCGCGCGGCGCGCGGCGATCAGCGCACGGAAGAGATCGGCCATCTCGTGGGTCGCCGCCTCCGCCCGTTCGTACTTTGCCGGCGTATCTCGCGCGCTGCCGATGAAGAGCGCCATCTCGTCCGACAGGCGCTTGAGGCGCTCGAGCTCGTCGCGCGGCACGCCGAGCATGTCCATGATGACCAGCGCGGGCAGCGGGCCGGCGAACTCGGCGATGAAGTCGAAGCTCGAGCGTTCGCCAATGCGCTCGAGCAGCCAATGGGTGAGCGCTTCCACGTTCGGACGCAGCGCATGGATCGAGCGCACGTGGAATACGCGGCTCGCGAGGCGCCGCAGGCGCGTGTGCTCCGGCGGATCGCGAAACACCATCCACAGCGTGAGGATCCGGATGAGTTCCGCCATGCGCGCCGCTTCAGCGGAAGGCAGCGTCGCGAAGAACGGCCGCAGCCTGTCGGACGACATCCGGCTGTCCAGGCAAACACGCTTCACGTCTTCGTAGCGCGTAAGCACCCAGGCTTTCAGCAGAGGGCTCCAATGCGCCGGATCCTGGTCGCGCAGCCGCCGATAGACCGGAAAAGGATCGGCCAGAACGGCTGGATCATTGGGGCGGTACTCGGGCGGCATCGGCGCAGTGTAAGGGAGCCCTAACTTTCGCCCTTCTTAGCGGACCGCCGCCGACGGCAGGCGATGAGGAAGGACGTAGTGGGTTGTGCGATACACCAATCCGGTGTGCTGCTACGCACAAGCCGCTTGACTTTCGACGTTATCGGCCTACAATCGCAATTGCTGCATTGCACAAAAGCAGCACCGAATTTCTTACCGACCAGGAGCTACAAATGTACGTGACACCGGAACAAATCCAAGCGGCCCAAAAGGCCAATGTAGAAACGCTCCTCGCCGTAGCGAATGCCCAGTTCGCCGCGTTCGAGAAGCTGGCGAACATCAACGCGGGCGCTGTCAAGAGCGCCTTCGAAGACTCGATCGCCAACACCCGCGCGCTGCTCGGCGCGAAGGATGTGCAGGAGTTCGTGACGCTGCAGAACTCCTTCGCCCAGCCCGCCATCGAGAAGGCCATTGCTTACTCGAGGAGCGTGTACGAAATCGCCACCGAAGCCAACTCCGAGTTTACCCGCGTCGCCGAGCGCCGCGTCGCCGAGTGGAACGAGAACTTCGTGAGCTTGCTCGACAAGGTCTCGAAGAACGCGCCCGCCGGCTCCGACGTCGCCGTCGCCGCGGTGAAGTCGATGCTCGCTGCCGCGAACTCGGCCTACGACAACATGAACAAGGTCGCGAAGCAGGCGACCGAGATCGCCGAAGCCAACGTCGCGGCCGCGACCGAGACGGTGAAGGGACTGGCGAAAGCAAAAAAAGTCGCCTAAGCGCCAAAACGGGCAATCACGCCCGATCTAGCGCGAAAGCGATCAAGGCTCCCGTGAAGACGGGAGCGCGCAAGAAAAAGAAGTAGTCGAAAAAGCCCCGGGCGACCCGGGGCTTTTTCATTTGTACGGGAACCCTGCAGCGCCCACTTCGCGGCGGAGCCGCTCCATCGCGGCGCCGACCTGCGCCGGGTCGCCGCGCACCCCCAACTCGACATGGATGCGCGAGCCGTCAGCGCCCATCGACGGCAGGCTGAACACCTTCACGCCCTTGAACTCGCGCTCCACCGCTTGCATCGCGGGAATGAGGTGGCTCTCGCCCGCCTGGAATACCAGCATGGAAGCTTCGGTCCATTTCTGCGAGTCGAAGCGATCGCGGTAGCGCGTCTCGAGCACCCACTCGACCATCGGCCAGGCCATCTGCGGGAAGCCCGGGACGAAGTGATGGTCGGCGACCGAGAAGCCCGGAATGCGGTTGACCGGATTGGGGATGATCGCGGCGCCCTGCGGAAACTCGCCCATCTGCAAGCGCTGCGGCGTTACGTCCTGACCCGCGAAGCGCGCGCGGATCTCGCGCTCGGCCTCCGGATGCAGCGCGAGCGAGATCCCGAGCGCGGATGCCGCGCACTGCCGCGTGTGGTCGTCCGGCGTGGCGCCGATGCCGCCGAAGCTGAACACCACGTCGGATGACGCGAAGCTGCGCGCGAGCGCGTCGGTGAGCCGTGCCGGATCGTCGCCGAGGTAATGCGCCCAGCCCAGGCGCAGCCCGCGCCGCGCGAGCGCGCCGATCAGGAAAGCGAGGTGCTTGTCCTCGCGCTTTCCGACGAGCAGCTCATCGCCGATGATAAATGCGCCGAACACCCCCGGATTTTAGGCAGCCTTCTTGGCCCAGCGCTCGAGTTCTTCCAGGCCGCCGATGTGCTGGCCGTTGATGAACACCTGCGGCACGGTGCCCCGCCCGGTGATCGCGCCCACGACGCGCGATCGGTCGCTGTGGTCGAGGCGCACCTCGCTGTAGTGGTAGCCGAGGTCCTTGAGCAGCTTCTTCGCCTTGGCGCAGTAGCCGCAACCCTCGCGCGTCAGGATCGCCACCTGGTCGGGCTTCTTCGCCTTCGGATTCAGGTACGCGAGCATCGTGTCGGCGTCCGACACCTCGAACGGGTCGCCCGGCTTCTCCGCCTCGACGAACATCTTCTCGATCACGCCGTCGCGCACCAGCATTGAATAGCGCCACGAGCGCTTGCCGAAGCCGAGCTCGGTCTTGTCCACGAGCATGCCCATCTTTTCGGTGAACTCGCCGTTGCCGTCGGGCAGCATGGTGAGGTTGCCGCATTCCTGCGTGCGCGCCCATTCGTTCATCACGAAAGCGTCGTTAACCGAGATGCAGACGATGCGGTCGACGCCGTTGGCGAAGAACGCCGGGGCGAGCTCGTTGTAGCGCGGCACGTGGGTGGACGAGCAGGTCGGCGTGAAGGCGCCGGGCAGCGAAAAAACGACCACCGTCTTGCCCTTGAACACCTCATCGGTGGTAAGGGGCTTCCAGTCGGATTCGCTGCGGGCGCGGAACGTAACTTGCGGGACGCGTTGTCCCTCGCGGTT